>NCDS01000212.1 GCA_002280315.1 Rhodobacterales bacterium 32-66-7
GAAGCAGGCCTTGGTCTTGTCCTGCGCCATGGCAGCCCCGCCCAGCGCCAGCCCAAGGCCGCGTCCTGCGGTCGCAAAGAGATGTCTGCGGTTCATTCGGTAGTCTCCCCGTTGTGCAGGGGCTTTGCCGCCCCCGGCATTGTGCCTCTAGCGTGAGGCGTGAAAGCTCTGCCCAAGGCAGGCCGGAGCGGCGAGTGCCGCCCTCCCCTTGCCCGATGACATGATGACCAGCACCAGAATGGTTATCAGATACGGGGCCATCGACAAGTATTCCACCGGAATGGCCGATCCCGCCGCCTGCAGGTTCAGCTGCAAGACGCTGATCCCGCCGAAAAGATAGGCACCCGCCAGCACCCGCCACGGCTTCCAGCTGGCAAAGACCACGATGGCAAGGGCGATCCACCCGGCGCCTGCGGTGATCCCATCCGTCCATTGTGGCACCCGGACCAGGCTGACATAGGCCCCGCCCAAGCCCGCGAGCGCGCCCCCGAACAGGACCGCAAGCAGCCTTATCCGCGTCACCTTGTAGCCCAGCGCATGCGCCGCGTCATGGCTTTCGCCGACCGCCCGCAGAATGAGGCCGGTGCGGCTGAACTTCAGCACCCACCAGACCGCAGCCACGATCAGGACCGAGCCATAGACCATCCAGTCATGCGAAAAGACCGCCACGCCCAGAAACGGCACATCCGCCAATGGCCCCAGCGGCAGGTCGAGCGTTTCGGGCGGCTTGATCCCCACGTAGCTTTGCCCGATCAGGCTGGAGAGCCCGAGGCCGAACAGCGTCAACGCCAGCCCCGTCGCCACCTGGTTGGTCTGCAGAACCTGCGTCAGCACCCCGAACACCGCCGACAGCGCCATTGCCCCCAGGGCCCCGCCCAGAAACCCCAGATAGGGGTTCCCGGTCGCAACGGCGGTCACGAACCCACAGATCGCCCCCATGATCATCATCCCCTCGACCCCAAGGTTGAGGACCCCCGCCTTCTCCACCACCAACTCCCCGGTCGCCGCGAGCAGGATCGGGACCGAGTTCACCAGAAGTGCTGCCACCAGCAGCGCCGGATCGATGCCGCCCAACATCACGCGGCCTCCCGTTTCGCCAGCCGGATGCGGAAATTGGTCAGAAGGTCGGTCGCCAGCAGAAAGAACAGCAGCATCCCCTGGAACGCCTGGATCGCCGCCGAGGGCAGCCCGAGCATCAGCTGCGCCAACTCCCCGCCGATATAGGTCAGCGCCATGAGAAGCCCCGCAAACAGGATACCGACCGGATTGAGCCTTCCCAGAAACGCCACGATGATCGCCGTGAACCCGTAGCCCACGTTGAAATCGATCGAGATCTGCCCCGCCGGCCCCGTCACCTCGAAGACCCCCGCCAACCCGGCCAGCACGCCCGATATCCCCAGACACAGCACCACCAGCCGCGCAGGCGAGACCCCCGCAAACCGCGCCGCCTTGGGGGCCTGCCCGGCAAGCTTGATCTGAAACCCCAGGATATGGCGCTGCAACAGCACATACCCCGCAATCACCGCCATGAAGGCCGCCACCACCCCCCAATGCATGCCGGTCCCCGCGATCAGCTCCGGGTTCGCCATCGCGGGGATCTGGCTCAGGTTCCGGCTCCCGGGAAAGCCGTTGCCCTCCGGGTTCCGCAAGGTGCCCAAAGCCATCATCGCAAGGATGTTCTGTGCGACATAGACCAGCAGCAACGACACCAGAATCTCGTTCGTGCGGAACACCGTCTTCAACAGCGCCGGGATCATCGCCCAAACGAACCCTCCGAGCGCCCCCGCCACGATCATCACCGGAAAGATCAACCGGCTTTCCACCGGATAGACCGCAAGCCCCGCCGCAGCACCAAAGATCGCGCCCATGATGTACTGGCCCTCGGCCCCGATGTTCCAGATCCCCGCGCGGAACCCCAAGGACAACCCGATCGCAATCAGGATCAAGGGTGCCGCCTTCACCAGCAGCTGCGGGCGCGAGTAACTCGCGAACTGCGGATCGAACAAAGGGTCCCAGAAGATCGTGCGGATCGCCTCGAACGGGTTCTTGCCCAAGAGCCAGAACATCACCCCGCCCGCCACCATGGTCAGCGCCACCGCCAGAAACGGCGAGGCCCGCTCCCAGAAGACCGAGGGCGAGGGCCGCCGCTCCAACCTCAGCATGCGCCTTCCTTTCTGGAAAAATATCCTCGGGGGGTGAGCCGCAGCGCGGCGAGGGGGGCAGAAGGCCCCCCTGCTCTGCCGGGCGCGAGGCACACCCTCAAACACCGAAAGCCTCCCCTCCCCCTCGTGGGGAGGGGTTGGGGGAGGGGGGCTCCGCTCTGATTGACCATGCCCGCATCCGGACGCGAGCCCCCCCACCCCATCCCTCCCCCACAAGGGGGGGAGGGGGGCACCAGGCCCCAGACCTCAGCCATGCGCCGCCTCCAGCCCGTGCGTGCCGCCCATCATCAGGCCGATCTCGTCCACCGTCAGCCCCTGCACCGGCCTTGTCGGTGTCAACCGCCCGCCGTTCAGCGCGGCGAAGTCGTCGGCAATCTCCAGAAGCTCATCCAGGTCCTGGCTGATCACCACCACCGCCGCCCCGCCCGAGGCGCGGTCGAGGATCGCCTGCCGGATCGCTGCTGCCGCCGCCGCATCCACGCCCCAGGTCGGCTGGTTGATCACGATGATCGTTGGCGTCTGCGAAAGCTCGCGCCCCACCACGAACTTCTGCAGGTTCCCCCCCGACAGCGCCCGCGCCGCGACATGGGTCCCCGGCGTCCGCACGTCGAAATCCTTCCCGATCCCCGCCGCAAACCCCTCTGCCGCCGCCCGGTCGATGAACCCGCGCCGCACCAGCCCTTGGCGCACCGCGCCGGACAAGAGCGCGTTCTCCACCAATGTCATGTCGGGTGCCGCCGCATGGCCCAGCCGTTCTTCGGGTGCGGCCACCAGCCCCGCCTTCCGCCGCTCGTTCGGCCCCTTGTCGCCCACCGAAACGCCAGCAATTTTCACTGCCCCCGCGTCCGACCGCAACTCCCCCGACAGCGCGAGCAAAAGCTCGTCCTGCCCGTTCCCGGCCACGCCTGCAATCCCCAGAACCTCGCCCTGCCGCACCACGAAGTTCACGTCCTTCAGCGCGGTCCCGAACGGGATCGGCGAGGCGACCGACAGCCCGACAACCTCCAGCGCCACCGCGCCCTTTGCGCGCCCGGCCCGGACCGGCGGGGTCAGCACCTTCGGATCTCCTCCAGCTTGTGCGAGATATAAAGGATCGCCGTCCCCTCCGACGCGAGTTGTCGCAAGGTGCGAAACAGGATCGCCACCTCCTGCGGGGTCAGCACGCTCGTCGGCTCATCCATGATCAGCAGGTCGGGTTCCTGCAACAGGCAGCGCACGATCTCCACCCGCTGCCGTTCCCCTGCCGAAAGATCGCCCACCATCCGCGAGGGGTCGAGGGGCAGGCCATACTCCCGGCTCACCTCGCGGATGCGACTGGCGAGGCGCTTCATCGGCGGCGGCCGTTCCATCCCCAGCGCCACATTCTCGGCCACGTTCAGCGCCTCGAAAAGCGAGAAATGCTGGAACACCATCGCCACCCCCTGCCGCCGCGCCTCGGCCGGTTTCGCGGGGTGGTAGGGCGCGCCATGCAGGGTCATGCGGCCGCTGTCGGGGCGGACCAGACCGTAGATCATCTTGACCAGCGTGGACTTCCCCGCCCCGTTCTCGCCCAGAAGCGCATGGATCTCGCCCTCACTGATCGCGAGCGAGACATCGCTGTTGGCCACCACGCCGGGATAGGCCTTGGTTACTCCCTCGATCCGCAGAAGGTCTGTCATGCCCGCTCCCTTTTGCGCAGGGCCGTTCCCGGTCGCAACAGGTGTGCCGCCACCCCGATCGCGATGGCCTGAGGATGCTTGCCGAAGGCCGGGTCGCCAATCGGGCAGTCGATCCGGTCAACCGATGCAGCGGCATGCCCAAGGGCCAGAAGCCGCGACCGGAACCGGGCCCATTTGGTCGCACTGCCGATCAGCCCGCAAGACCGGAACCCCCGGGTCAGGATCCGGTGGCAAAGCTCCAGATCAAGCGCGTGGGAATAGGTCAGGACAAGATGCTCCGCGTCCGGCGGGGCCAGCGTCACTGCCAGCTCGGGCTGCGCCACCGGCAGCCCCCGGACCGTTTCCGGCACCGGGGTGGGAAACCGCTCCGGCGCGACATCGACCCAGGTCACGGCCACCCCCGGCAAGGGCGCAAGGACCGCGACCAAGGCCCGCCCGATATGGCCCGCCCCCCAGACCCAGACCTGCCGCTCCGCCTCCGCGACAGCCTCCACCAGCCATCCCGCGACCACCCCCGTTGCGGGCCGCACCCCCTGCCCCCGCGCCGCCGCCAGTAGCCGCTTCACCGCCAAGGGCATCTCTCCCGGTCCACGCGCGATGACCCCGGCTTCGGCCACGGGCAGGCCCTCGAAGACCTCGGTCCACAGCGTCACCGCCCCGCCGCAACACTGCCCCAGCGTCGGCCCAAGCGCGACCCGCTCGACCACGGCCGCCGCGCCGCGCCCGTCACGGTCCGCAATGCTTCCGTCCAGGTCCCCCCCTCCCCCCTCGTGGGGGAGGGATGGGGTGGGGGCGGCCCCCGACAGGAGGATGCGCGCCCGCGCTGACGCCTCATGCTCCAAGGCCCCGCCGCCAATCGTGCCGGACTGCCCCTGATCCCAGACCAGCATCGACGCCCCAACCTCGCGGGGCGAGGACCCCTCGACGCCAGCGATCACCACCCGGGCCACCCGCTCATGTGCCCGCAAAGCCGCCGCAAGGCCCGCCAGGTCAAACACCCTCGACCCTCCGCACGGCCGCGAGCACCCGTTCCGCCGTCGCCGGGGCATCAAGCGCGGGATAGACCGTCCCGTCCCCGCACGCCGCCACCGCATCCGACAGCGCCATCAAGGCCGAGATTCCCAGCATCAACGGCGGCTCGCCGACCGCCTTCGACTTGCCCACCGCATCCTCGCGGTTGGGCTTGCCCCACAAGGCGACGTTGAACACCGAAGGCCGGTCCGAACAGGCGGGTATCTTGTAGGTGCTGGGAGCATGCGTCATCAGCCGACCCTTCCCGTCCCAGACCAGCTCCTCCGTCGTGAGCCACCCCGCGCCTTGGACGTAAGCCCCCTCGATCTGCCCGATATCCAAGGCCGGGTTCAGCGAAGTCCCCGTATCATGCAGGATATCCGCCCGCAGGACGCGGTTCTCGCCGGTCAGGCGGTCGATCACGACCTCGGTCACCGCCGCCCCATAGGCAAAGTAGAAGAACGGCCGCCCCACCCCGC
>NCDS01000013.1 GCA_002280315.1 Rhodobacterales bacterium 32-66-7
TGGCCGGTGGCTGCATCGATGCTGATCACGCTCATGCTTTGGACCTCGGGGCTGATCCGTCAACCGCACTTCTATGTCAGTTCCTATTTCGAAAGAAACCGCGACGAATACATCGACATGATGCGCCGGGTATCGTCGAATGACGAATGGACGGAATGGTGCCTGTTCTTCCTCGACGGATTGAGAGACCAGGCAGAGCGGAACATTTCCGTCGCCAGCCGCATCTTCAAGCTTTACGATGACATGAAGTTGCGGTTCCGCGAGGAGTTGAAAAGCGAATGGTCCATCGAAGCTCTGGACTTCATGTTTGCAAACCCAAGCTTCCAGAACAGCAAGTTCACCAGCCATGACCGCATCCCGGCCCACGTCGCCGCAAGCATGACGCGCAAACTGCGCGAGGCCGGGATCCTGTCGCAGATCATTCCCGGGTCAGGCCGCCGCCCGGCGATCTATGGGTTTGAACCGCTCATCGCGATCATCCGCCAGGAAGCCGAGGAGTAGGCAAGCAACATCGTTACACCGGCGATTTTGCAAACCGCAGATAGGGCAGCTTGATGTCCAGCGCGCCGAAGCGTTCCGTCGCCTGCTCGTTGTTCAGGGCGAGTGCGACGATCACGTCCTGCCCGGGCACCCAGTTCGCGGGGGTCGCCAACGGTACGCCGTCGGTCTTTTGCACCGCATCGAGGGCGCGCAGGATCTCGGCGAAGTTGCGGCCGACGCTCATCGGGTAGGTCATCGTCAGGCGGATCTTCTTGTCCGGGCCGATGATGTAGACCGTCCGCACGGTCGAGGAATGGGCCGGCGTGCGCCCCTCGGTCGGGAGGTAATAGTCGGCCTCGAGCATGTCATAGGCCTTGGCAACGGTCAGCGAGGAATCGTCGATGATCGGGAAATCGGCCGGGGCACCGCCGAACGCCTCGATGTCGCGCTTCCATTTGTCATGATCGGCGACCGAGTCGACCGACACGCCGATGACCTTGGTGTTGCGCTTTTTCCACTCGGCGGCCAGTTGGGCCACGGCGCGGAATTCGGTGGTGCAGACCGGGGTAAAGTCGCGCGGGTGGCTGAAGATGATCGCATAGCCGCCGTCCAGCCAGTCATGGAACCGGATGGTGCCAGCCGTGCTTTCGGCGGTGAAGTCGGGGGCGATGTCGTTGATGCGGACGGCCATGGGATCCTTGTCCTTGTTGCGGTTGCTTTGGCTGAACATAAGCGAAACGGGAAAAAATTGCACCCCCTTCGGCAATTCGCGCGGACAAAGGGACGCTGACGTGCCCTCAATCTTCCCGGCGGAAAATTGTTCCGAAATCCTTCGGCCCGGCTAGTCGAAGATACCCGTCACCCGCCCGAACAGCATGAAGGCCCGCGCGGTGCGGGTGTTGCCCAGATCGGCAAGGTCGGCATCGGTGGCGGTCGTCTCGAAGATGACGATGGTCCGGTCGAACTGGCGCAGGAAGTGATGCGCGGCGTCGCGGAACACCGGGTCGGCCTTCATCCGCGCGGCGGTCAGGGTCAACGCCGAGCGGTCGCGGATGCCGCCCAACCCGGCGAGGGAGCGTCCCCGCTCACCCGCCGCGAACCGCCGCCAAAGGTCGGGGCGCGTCTGTTCGGGCGTGAGGTCATCCATGTAGATGCCATCCTGGCTGAGAAGCGTCAGCACATCCTGCGCGGCGCGGATCAGCTTGGCCACCACCCGATCCTCCAGCGCGAGGCGGAGTGCGCGAAACCCTTCACGGTCGTCGGGGGTTTCGGGAAACTGGAGCGCCCGGATGAAGTCGCTGATGGAGAGGGGCGGGCGCAAATCCTCGGCCGGGGTGCCAAGCGCAAGGGTCGGCTGCTCGGCCAGGGGGTCTGGGGCGGGCTTCGAAAGCGCAACCTTGCGGTCCGCCGAGGGCACGGTCAGCGCCACATCCCGGCGCGAGGTGAAGGTGGCCAGCACCGTCTCTGGTCACGGCGGCGATTTCGTCGATCTTCCGCTCCACCGCCGACTTGCCTTGGGCGGGCATCTGCGACTGGGTCTGGACGTAGCTGGTACGCATCGCCTCGACCGTGGCTTGCAGGCGGGCGGCTTCGGCGCGCAACTCACGGACCGAGCGGAGGGTGATGACCACGCCCCAGATCACCGCAAGCGGCAGGAACACCATCAGCACGGTCATCACCAGCCCCGCGGTCTGGACGTCATCCCCCGGCGGCGACAGGATCAGGTAGCCAAGGATCAAAAGCGCCCAGACCAGGCTTAGGGCGACGGCCGAAAGCTCCAGCGTGTATTTGCCGGGTGCGGGTCGGGGGGCAAGGCCGTCGGTCTGTTCTTCGGCAGGCTCGGCCGTCAAGAGCAGCGCCGGAACCAACGCGGGGCCGGGCTTTGGCCCAAGGCTTGGTCGTGGCACGGTCTTGCCTGGTTTCAACAGGGCCATCCCTGATCAGAGATAAAGGATCGACAGGATTTCATAGGACCGGGACCCGCCCGGCGTCTGCACGTCGATGCTGTCCCCCTCTTCCTTGCCAATGAGTGCGCGCGCAAGCGGAGAGCGGATGTTGAGAAGCCCGTTCTCGATGTCAGCCTCGGTCTCGCCGACGATCTGATAGGTCTTCTCGTCGCCGTTATCCTCATCCGCAAGGCGGACGGTCGCGCCGAACTTGATCGAGCCGGAAAGGCGGCTTGGGTCGATCACATCGGCCTTGGAGAGGATCCCCTCCAGCTCCTTGATGCGGCCTTCGATGAAGCCCTGCTTTTCCCGTGCGGCGTGGTATTCGGCGTTTTCGGACAGGTCGCCATGTTCCCGCGCCTCGGCGATGTCGCGGATGATCGCCGGGCGGTCGACGGTTTTCAGCTGCTTCAGCTCTTCATCCAATGCGGTGAAGCCGCGCCGGGTCATCGGAATCTTTTCCATCAGCCTGCCACTTGAAAAGAAGAAGCCACGGGCCGGGGTCGGGCCCATGACTTCGGTCCTAGCAACCTGACCCGATGGGACGGCGAATTGCAAGGGGGATGCCCGACCGGTCCGACGGACCCGCCGGACCGGCTTTCCTGCGGCGTGCTGTCGCGTCACGGTTGACCTTGGGGCCACGCTGCGGCAACACCACATGAGGCCGGGAAAAACGTGGCCGTCGGGGACTGCCGAAGAAGGAAAAGCGATGACAGCGATCCAGCGCGAGAAGATGGACTATGATGTCGTGATCGTCGGTGCCGGACCTGCGGGTCTTTCGGCCGCGATCCGCCTGAAGCAGCTTGATCCCGAACGCTCGGTCGTCGTCTTGGAAAAGGGGTCCGAGGTTGGCGCGCATATCCTGTCGGGTGCCGTCCTTGATCCATCGGGCCTTGATGCACTGTTGCCGGATTGGCGAAGCATGGACGCGCCGGTCAAGACCAAGGTTGCGCAGGACAACTTCTACATCCTTGGCCCCGCCGGGCAGGTCCGGATCCCGAACTGGCCGATGCCGCCGTTGATGAGCAATCATGGCAACTACATCGTCAGCATGGCCAATGTCTGCCGCTGGCTGGCCGGTGTCGCCGAAGGGCTGGGCGTCGAGATCTTTCCCGGCATGTCCTGCAGCGAGCTGGTCTATGACGGCGACACCCTCGTCGGCGTCGTCGCGGGCGAATTCGGCCGTGATCCCGAAACCCGCGCGCCGGGCCCGTCCTACGAGCCGGGGCTGGAGTTGCATGGCAAGTACGTCTTCCTCTCCGAAGGGGTGCGCGGCAACCTGGCCAAGCAGGTGATCGCGAAATACGACCTCGCCCGCGACCATTGCCCGCAGAAATACGGCCTTGGCATGAAGGAAATCTGGGAGATCGACCCCGAAAAGCATCGTGAGGGCACGGTCACCCATACGATGGGCTGGCCCCTGGGCCGCAACGCCGGGGGCGGCAGCTTCATCTATCATCTTGAGAACAATCAGGTCTATGTCGGCTTCGTGGTTCACCTCAACTACGAGAACCCGCATCTTTACCCCTACATGGAGTTTCAGCGCTTCAAGCATCACCCGATGGTGGCCGAGCTTCTGGCCGGCGGCAAACGCGTGGCTTACGGCGCGCGCGCGATCGTCGAGGGTGGCTGGCAGTCGATCCCGAAACTGGTGGCCCCGGGCGTGGCGCTGCTGGGCTGTTCGGCGGGTCTGGTAAACGTGCCCCGGATCAAGGGCAACCACAACGCCATGCTGTCGGGCATTGCGGCGGCAAATGCGGCGCATGCGGCGATCAAGGCCGGTCGGCAGGGCGATGAGCTTGCCGATTACGAGACCGCAGTCCGGGGGGGTGCCATCGGGCGCGACCTGCGGAAGGTGCGCAACGTCAAGCCGCTCTGGTCGCGGTTCGGTCTGGTGGCAAGCCTGGTTGGCGGTGGCCTTGACATGTGGCTGAACACGATTGGCCTGACCGCGTTCGGCACACTGAAGCACGGCAAGACTGATGCCGCAGCGACCGGCCTTGCCAAGGACCACAAGCCGATTGCCTACCCCAAGCCGGACGGCAAACTGTCGTTCGACCGGCTGACCAATGTCGCCTTCAGCTTTACCAACCACGACGAAAACCAGCCCTCGCATCTGGTGCTGAAGGACCCCTCGGTGCCGATCCAGGTCAACCTGCCGACCTACGCCGAACCGGCGCAGCGCTATTGCCCGGCCGGCGTGTACGAGGTGTTGGGCGAAGGCGCGGATGCCAAGTTCCGGATCAACTTCCAGAACTGCGTCCACTGCAAGACCTGCGACATCAAGGACCCCAGCCAGAACATCGTCTGGACCACGCCGATGGGCGGCGGCGGGCCGAACTATCCCAACATGTGATCTGTCACGAAAGCTTGTTGCCTGTGGCGGGGGCGGGGGGGTGAGCGCTCCATTGCCACGGCGGGGCGGGAAAGCTAGCCTGCGCGCCAGCCGCCCAAGGAGAGCCGAATGCCGCCCGTCCCCGCCCGCATCCTGACCGTTGTTCTGGCCGTGTTCCTGGCCGCCCCGACCTGGGCGGAAGAAGCGGTGGATGTCGGGGCCTTTCTGGCCGCCAGACAGGCCGAGGCCGCGAACGACTTCCGCGCCGCTGCGGGCTGGTATGGCCAGGCGATCCTGTCGGACGGCGGCAATGCGCAACTGTTG
Organism: Rhodobacterales bacterium 32-66-7; assembly: GCA_002280315.1. GTDB lineage: Bacteria > Pseudomonadota > Alphaproteobacteria > Rhodobacterales > Rhodobacteraceae > Tabrizicola. The sequence goes on from NCDS01000013.1 coordinate 5,086, forward strand.
CAGGGGGCCATTCTGGCCGAGCTTGGCAACGGCGACGTGGCCCTTGCGGTCGAAGCGGCCAAGCGGTTGAAGGCACTGGGTGAGGAGAGCCAACTGGCCGAGCTTGCCCTGACCGCAGACGCCGCCGGACGAGAGGATTATGCAGCCCTCCTTGCCGCGTTCAAGGATGGGCGCGATCTTGGTGACCTCGTGAACGGTCTCGTCTCTGCCTGGGCCCACCTCGGCGAAGGCCGGATGTCCGAGGCGGTGGTGGCGTTTGACGCCCTGGCCGAAGTGCGGGGTTTCGAGGTTTTCGGGCTTTACCACAAGGCTCTGGCCCTGGCGTCGGTCGGCGATTTCGAAGGCGCGGATGCAATCCTGGCCGGTCCGGTGGCCGGGGCGATTTCCACCATGCGGCGCGCCGTCTTTGCCCATGCGCAGATTCTCAGCCAGCTGGAACGCAACGCCGATGCGCTGGCGCTTCTGGACCGGGCCTTCGGGACCGATGCCGACCCCTTCGTCGATGCCCTGCGGCGCAGGCTGGAAGCGGGTGAACCGGTGCCGTTCGACGCGGTGCGGAACGCGCGGGACGGGATTGCCGAAGTGTTCTTCACCGTCTCGACCGCGCTTGGGTCGCAGGCCGATCCGGTGGATGTGTTGTTGAATCTGCGGGTGGCCGGGTATCTGCGCCCCGACCACTCGGACACCATCCTTCTGACCGCCGATGTGCTTGAGATGCTGGGCCAGCACCAGCTTGCCGCCGAGACCTATGACACCTTTCTGCCCGAGGATCCGGCCTTCGTCTCGGCCCAGATCGGGCGGGCGGGGGCGCTGCAGGCAGGCGGCAAGACCGAGGCTGCGCTTGAGGTGCTGCAGGGCCTCGCGCGCGACTATGGCAACCTGATCCCGGTGCAATTCGCGCTTGGCGATCTCTTGCGGACCGAAGCGCGGTTCGATGAGGCCGAGGTGGCCTATACTGCGGCCATCGAACTGCTGCCCGAGGTGACTGAAGACGCCTGGGTGCTGTTCTTCTATCGCGGCATCTGCCGCGAACAGTCGCAGGACTGGCCCGCTGCCGAAGCCGATTTCCGTCAGTCGCTGGCGCTGAACGGCAACCAGCCGCAGGTCCTGAACTACCTTGGCTACGGGTTGGTCGACCGGGGCGAAAAGCTGGATGAGGCGTTGGGCCTGATCGAACGCGCCGTCGCCGCCGACCCGCAAAAGGGCTACATCATCGACAGCCTGGCCTGGGCCTTGTTCCGCCTGGGCCGCTACGATGAGGCGCTGGAGCCGATGGAGAAGGCGTCGCTTCTGGAGCCGGTCGATCCGATCGTCACCGACCATCTGGGCGATGTCTACTGGATGGTCGGTCGCCAGCTTGAGGCGCAGTTCCAGTGGCGTCGCGCGCTGTCGTTCGACCCGATCGAAAAGGACGCGCTGCGCATCCGCCGCAAGCTTGAGATCGGCCTTGATGCGGTCATGGCCGAGGAGGCTGCCGCCGGCACGCCGGTCAAGGCTGCCGGGAATGCCGACTGAGGCGGTCGAACAGGCCCCGGCCAAGGTCAACCTGTGCCTGCATGTGACCGGCCAGCGGTCAGACGGCTACCACATGCTGGACAGTCTGGTCGTCTTTGCCGGTGTGGGCGATCTGGTCACCGCCCGCACGGCTCGGGGCTTCAGCTTCATCATTGATGGTCCCGAAGCTGTCGGGCTTGTCCCCGACGGCAGCAACCTGGTCAGCCGGGCGGCAACGGCGATGGGCGTGGTGGATGTGGCGTTGCGTCTGGAGAAGAGGCTGCCTGTCGCCTCGGGCATCGGCGGTGGTTCGGCTGACGCGGCAGCGACCCTGCGCGCGCTTGGTCGGCTGACGGGCAAGCCCCTGCCGTCGGCCGCAGAGGTGCTGGCGCTGGGGGCGGATGTGCCGGTGTGTCTGGCCGGTCGGCCCGCGCGGATGCAGGGAATAGGTGAGGTGCTTTCACCGTTGCCACCCCTGCCGCCGGTCTGGATGGTGCTGGTGAACCCGCGCGTGACGGTGCCGACGCCGCAGGTCTTCGCGGCCTTGTCCAGCCGGACGAACGCCCCCGTGCCCCACGTTCCGACCAAGGGATGGGGTGATGTTGCCGCGCTTGCCGGGTGGTTGACAAACCAGACGCGCAACGACCTTGCCCCTGCCGCGCGCAGCATCGCCCCGGTGCTGGCAAAGGTTGAGGCGGCGCTTTCGGCCACCCCAGGTTGCGCGATGGCGCGGATGTCGGGGTCGGGGGCAACCTGTTTCGGGCTTTACCCCGACGAACCCACCGCCCGCGCGGCGGCAGACAGCCTTCGGACCGCGCATCCGGACTGGTGGGTAGCCGAAGCGGCGATGCTGACCTAAAGCAGTTGCGCTGCGATCAGGCCAAGGCAGAAGGCCGCAAGCGGCAGCAGGGCAAGCCAGAGCCAGTGGATCCGGCGGGTGGTTTTCATCGGTTGTCTCGGCTGATTGCCAAGCTTGATCAACTGCCCCTCCACCAGCGCGGGCAGCCGTGGCCCGAACCGCGACAGGATGCGCACCGTCTCGACCAGATCGCGCAGCACCGCCTGCGGGCCGATGCTTTTGCGGATGTAGCTTTCGACGATGGGGCGGGCGACCTCCCAGATGTTGATATGCGGATCAAGGCTGCGCGCGACGCCTTCGACGACCACCATCGTGCGCTGGAGGAGGATAAGCTCGGTCCGGGTCTCCATCCCGAAGCGTTCGGTCACCTCGAAAAGGTAGGCCAAAAGGCGGGCCATCGAGATGCGGCTGGCATCCATGCCGAAAATCGGCTCACCCACCGCGCGCAGGGCCCGGGCGAATTCGTCGATGTCGCGGTCGGGGGGGACATAGCCCGCTTCGAAATGCACCTCGGCGACGCGGCGGTAGTTCTTGCCAATGAAACCATAAAGGATCTCGGCATAGACCCGGCGGGTATATTCGTAGATCCGCCCCATGATCCCGAAATCATAGGCGATGATATCGCCATTCGCCGCGATCTTGAGGTTGCCCTGATGCATGTCGGCATGGAAGAACCCGTCGCGCAGCGCGTGGTTCAGGAACAGCTGCAACACCCGCGCCGCCAGCACACGCCGGTCATGCCCGCCTGCGTCGATCAGCGCAAGGTCGTTCAGCCCGATCCCCTCGGCCCAGCCCAGCGTCATCATGGTGCGCCCGGATAGAAACCAGTACGGCTTCGGCACCTGAAAGCCCGCATCCTTGGCCGTGTTCGCGGCAAATTCGGCGGCGGAGGAGGATTCGATCCGGAAGTCCAGCTCATCCATGACCACGCCTTCGAAATGCGTGATCACATCCACCGGCCGCAGCCGGCGTGAGAATGGGGCGATGACTTCGATGACCCAGGCGGCGAAGTAGAAGGCGTCGATATCCTTGCGAAACGCGCGTTCGATCCCGGGGCGCAGGACCTTGACTGCGACATCCTCGCCGGTCTCGACCAGCCTTGCGCGGTGGACCTGCGCGATGGAGGCGGCGGCAATAGGCTCGGAAAACTCGGAAAAGATCGAGGGGAGGGGCTTTTCAAGCTCGGCCTCGATCATCGCCTTGGCGGTGGCGGTGGGGAAGGGCGGCAGCTTGTCTTGCAGGTACTTGAGCTGTTCCGACAAGGCGACACCGACGATATCGGGCCGCGTCGACAGGATCTGACCGAACTTGATGTAGGCAGGGCCGAGTGCGGTCAAAGCGCGGGTGGCGGGCGGCAGGCTTGGGTCACCCTTCAGGCCCAGCCACTTGAACGGCCAGCCCAGCAGCCGCGCCGCAAAGCGCAGCCGCTTCGGCGCGTTGAACGCCTCAAGCACCACATCCATGGCACCGGTCCGCTCCAGCGTGGCACCGGTGCGGATGAGGCGAAGGATGTTGTGCGGCCCCCTCACAACTTCCAGCCGGAATGGAGCGCCGCGACCCCCATCGTCAGGTTGCGGTATTTGGCCTGACCAAAGCCCGCGTCGCGGATCATGCCCAGAAAGCGGTCCTGGTCGGGGAACTTGCGGATCGATTCGACAAGGTACTGATAGCTGGCCCGGTCGCCGGTCACGACCTGCCCCATCGCCGGGATGAGGGTGAAGGAATAAAGGTCATAGACCTTTTGCAACAGGTCGTTCGGGATCTGGCTGAACTCCAGCACCATCAAACGCCCGCCCGGGCGGAGGACGCGGTACGCCTCGGCCAAGGCATCGGCGATCCGGGTGACGTTCCGGATCCCGAAAGAGATGGTGTAGACATCGAAACTGGCGTCCGGAAACGGCAGCGCCATCGCGTCGCCCACCACCCAGTCCAGGCTTTGGGCCACCTGATCGGCCTCGGCCCGTTTGCGCCCTTCGATCAGCATCGCCTCGGTCAGGTCACAGACGACCGCCGTCGCGCCCGGCGCCCGGGCAAGGAACCGGAACGCCACATCCCCCGTCCCGCCCGCCACGTCCAGCAGCCGCTGGCCCGGCCGGGGGGCGAGCCAATCCATCATTGCATCCTTCCAGAGGCGGTGGATGCCCAGCGACATCAGGTCGTTCATCACGTCATACTTCGACGCGACCCGGCTGAAGACGCCATGCACCATCCCGGCCTTGTCAGCCTCTGGCACGGTCTGATTGCCGAAATGGGTGGTCTTGTCCGAAGCTTCGGTCATGGGATGCTGCCTGAGTTTTGTCATCTTCGAGTTATACCGAAGCTGCCAAAAGGAAAACCGTCCGCAGGAAGAAAGGTGCCCTTGGTGACCCTGGATGCGATCATACACCTCATCGGGACGACGCTGGCGCGGTACCTGCCGATGGTGATCCTGCTTGCGCCGTTTGCCTATCTCGCCTTCCGCTGGGTCAAGCGGCGGCGGGACGAGATTGCGCGCCATGCCAAGGCCGGCACGATCGGACCGGCCTTCGTGGTCGAGGGCGCGACGATGCCGCTCCACTTCGATCTCTTGGCGCGCGTCGGCACCTCGGGCGGGGCAGAGCAGGCGCTGCAGGAAAAGGTGCTGCGGCCTTCGGTTGGCGTCAGGCTGTTAATCCTTGTCATCTCGGCCCTGGTCCTGGGGCAATTCTTCCTGCCGCGCTTTGCCCAAGGGATGGACGAGGCGCTGGCGGAGCTGCCGGTCAGCCCGCTGGTCGTGCAGGGCCTGGTTCTGCTGGCGGTTGCCAACGGCGTGATCTACATCTTTTCCTGCGAGGCGCGGTATGACATCTCGGTGCTGATCGTCAGCCGCATGCTGGTCTTCCGCCGCGAATTCCTGTGGAAGAACCTGGAGCGGATCGGCGATGACGGGCGCTACGAACTGGTCCTGATCTTCCGGCCCGGTGGCAAGGCGAAGGTGCTGCGCTACAGCCAGGGCATCAGGGATTTCAAGGACTATGCCCTGAAGCGGCTGCAGGAAAACAAGGTCACCGATGCCCGAACTGCCCGAAGTTGAAACCGTCCGCCGTGGCCTCCTTGCGGTGATGGAGGGGGCGGTCATCGCCGTGGCCAAGGTCAACCGCCCCGACCTGCGCTGGCCCCTGCCGGAGCGGATGGCCGACCGGCTGACCGGGCGGCGGGTCCTGTCGCTGCGGCGGCGGTCGAAATACATCCTCGCCGATCTCGACGGGGGCGAGACGCTGCTGGTGCATCTTGGCATGTCGGGGCGGATGCTGGTGTCCGGTGCGATGCCGGGGCAGTTCCACCACGACCATCCCGCGCCGGAAAAGCATGACCATGTCGTTCTGCACCTGGACAACGGCGCGCGCGTGACCTTCAACGACGCCCGCCGGTTCGGCGCGATGGACCTGGTGGCGACCGACCGTGCCGACCAGCACCCGCTGCTGGCGGGTCTGGGGCCCGAGCCTTTTGGCAATGATTTCAACGGCCCCTACCTTTCGGCCCGCTTGGCCGGTCGCCGGACCCCGATCAAGGCCGCCCTTCTGGACCAGCGGGTGGTTGCGGGGCTGGGCAACATCTACGTCGCCGAGACGCTCTATCGCGCGCGGGTCAGCCCCCTTCGGCTTGCCGGCGATCTGGGCGACCCGGTTTCACAGGGGCTGGTTCCGGTGATCCGCGAAGTGCTGACCGAGGCGATTGCGGCCGGCGGATCCTCCTTGCGCGACTTTCGCCAGGCGAGCGGTGAGCTTGGCTATTTCTCCAAGCATTTTCAGGTCTATGACCGTGCGGGCGAGCCGTGTGAGACGCCGGGTTGCACCGGCACGATCCTGCGGAGCGTGCAGTCGGGGCGATCCTCCTTCTGGTGCCCGACCTGCCAGAGGTGACTTGCCATCGCCCCGATTGCTGCTAGGACTCCCCGCGCTGCCAAAGCGGAGTCTGCCATGGCCTATGAGACCCTGATCGTCGAGATCGAGGACTATGTCACCCTGATCCGGCTGAACCGCCCCGATGCCATGAATGCCCTGAACTCCACGCTGATGCGCGAGCTTGCGGCGGCCGTGACGGCGGCCGAAGCGAATGAGCGGGTACGCTGCATCGTCATCACCGGGTCGGAAAAGGCGTTTGCCGCCGGGGCCGACGTGCGCGAGATGGCCGAGAAATCCTTCATCGATGTCTTCTTTGACGACCTCTTCGCCGCTGAATCCGCCGCCATCGCCCGGGCCCGGAAACCGATCATCGCCGCCGTGTCGGGCTATTGCCTGGGCGGCGGGTGTGAGCTTGCGATGCTGTGCGATTTCATCATCGCGGCCGATACCGCGAAGTTCGGCCAGCCCGAGATCAACCTTGGCATCGTGGCCGGGATGGGCGGCACGCAGCGGCTGACCCGCGCGGTCGGCAAGTCCAAGTCCATGGACATGCACCTGACCGGCCGCTTCATGGACGCCGCCGAGGCTGAACGCTGCGGCCTCGTCAGCCGCGTTGTCCCGGCGAAGGCGCTGATGGAAGAGGCGATGAAGGCCGCGCAGAAGATCGTCGAGAAATCGGCGGTGACGGCAATGGTGGTCAAGGAAGTGGTGAACCGGGCGCAGGAAACCTCGCTTGCCGAGGGGCTTTTGTTCGAACGCCGGATGTTCCACGCGTTGTTTGCCACCGAAGACCAGAAGGAAGGCATGGCGGCCTTTCTGGAAAAGCGCCAGCCGCAGTTCCGCGACCGCTGAGCCCTCTCGTCGGTGATCGACGCGAGGAGTGACGCAGTCATCGACGAGCGGGGGGCTTTTCATTCCCGCCGACTTGCCCTATAGACCCGCCTCACATGCGCGTGGGCCCGCTTAGGCAAGTTCAGAACCCGACCCTTGTCGGGGCCTTTGGTCTTTCGTGCGCCGTGAAACCGAAAGACCCAAGGAAGCCAGATGGCCAATACCGAACAGTCCAAGAAACGCGCCCGCCAGTCCGAAGCGCGCTATGCCGTGAACAAGGCGCGCCGGTCGCGCATCCGTACCTTCCTGCGCAAGGTCGAAGAGGCGATTGCCTCGGGCGACGCTGATGCCGCCGCCGCCGCGATGAAGGCCGCCCAGCCCGAGATTGCCCGGGGTGTGTCGAAGGGCGTGCTGCACAAGAACACCGCCTCGCGCAAGATCTCGCGCCTGACCTCGCGCGTGAAGGCCGTGGGCCAGGCCGAGGCCTGAACCGGCGCCTCAAGCGCGCGCTTCCGTCTGACATCGCTGCGGGCGCAGGCTGAAAAGCCGTGCCCGCAGTTTTTCTTTTTGTTTTCAGTGTCTTGCAAAGAAGCGTTGCCGATTTGCCCGGCGGGGTGGATTCGATTTGTCCAAACCCCTGTCAAGCGCGATGTTCGGTTGCCGACTGTGCCCCCCGCTTGCTAGCGTCATCAGGCGATTCACGTCGACTTGGGGGACAAGGGCTGTTCGCAAAGAGAATCCTGCCGACAGGTGCTGGTCGATGACCGGCGCAATCTGTCTCTCTTTGCGATCTTGAGGCTTGGGTTGTTTTGGGCAACTCCGGCTTTCGTATCTGCAATCGTGGGTGACCACGGTAGCCGATACGCCATTCCTGTCCCCGCACATTGAGGATCGGCACGCCGTTTTCCGGAACGGATGCGGGTCGGGTCTGTCGGGGTGGGCTGAGTGGTGTTGCGTTGCGCGGGTCGAAGGCTGCTCTTCGATCCGGATTTAATGACGGGTCGAAAAGCATGACGAATGAAACTTGGGGTCAGGTCCGCGAAGAGCTGATCAAGCGCGTTGGCAAGAACAATTACGTGACCTGGATCGAGCCGTTGCGGCTCGCCGATCTGCACGAAGGCGTGGCGCGGTTCGAAGTGCCGACCGTGTTCTTTGGCGATTGGGTGCAGCGCAATTACGCCGACCATATCCGGACCGAGCTGGTCAGCGCCGGTGCGTCGGTGGACCGGGTTGAGTTTGCGCTGGGCAACGGCGCCGTGCCGGTCGCCTCGCCGGCAAAACCCGTGGCAAAGGCGGCAAGGCCCCGTGCTGCCCTGGCCGAAGACCTGCCCGGCGCGCCCCTTGATGCCCGTTTCACCTTCGACAGCTTCGTCGTCGGCAAACCGAACGAGCTTGCCCATGCCGCCGCCCGCCGGGTGGCCGAGGGCGGGCCGGTGACCTTCAACCCGCTGTTTCTTTATGGCGGCGTCGGTCTGGGCAAGACCCACCTCATGCATGCCATCGCGCATGAATTGCACAAGCGCAGCCCCGGGCTGAGCGTGCTGTACCTTTCGGCCGAGCAGTTCATGTACCGCTTCGTGCAGGCCTTGCGCGAACGCCAGGTGATGGATTTCAAAAGCCTGTTCCGGTCGGTCGATGTCCTGATGGTCGATGATGTCCAATTCATCGCCGGCAAGGATTCGACGCAGGAAGAGTTCTTCCACACCTTCAACGCGCTGGTCGATCTGAACAAGCAGATCGTGATTTCCGCCGACCGCGCCCCGGGTGAGATCAAGGATCTTGAGGATCGGATCAAGTCGCGGCTGCAATGCGGGCTGGTCGTTGATCTCCATCCCACCGATTACGAGCTGCGGCTTGGTATCCTGCAGCAGAAGGTCGAATACTACCGCTCGCAGTATCGCGGGCTGGTGCTGGCGGATGGGGTGCTGGAATTCCTCGCCCATCGGATAACCTCCAACGTCCGCATTCTTGAGGGCGCGCTGACCCGGCTCTTCGCCTTTGCAAGCCTTGTGGGTCGCGAGATCACGCTGGACCTCACGCAGGACTGTCTGGCCGATATCCTGCGGTCTTCCGACCGCAAGCTGTCGATCGAGGAGATTCAGCGCAAGGTGGCCGAACATTACAACATCCGCCTGTCAGACATGATCGGGCCAAAGCGGCTGCGCAACATCGCCCGGCCGCGGCAGGTGGCGATGTATCTGTCGAAGCAGTTGACCCACCGCTCCCTGCCCGAAATCGGGCGGCGTTTCGGCGGGCGGGATCACACCACGATCATGCACGGCGTCCGCAAGATCGAGGAGTTGATGGCCCTCGACAGTCAGTTGGCGGACGATCTGCAGCTTCTGCGCCGTCTTCTGCAGGGTTGACTGCGCGCTGCCCTTGACGCCCCCGGCAAAGCTTCGCACAGTCGCGACCAACGCTTGTGAACCGGCACCCGCCGGGTAACGTCGCTTTCCCTTCGGGGGAGGGCAGGGGGACAGCAGATGAAGCTCTCGATCGAACGCGCGACCTTGCTCAAGGCCCTTTCGCAGGCGCAGTCGGTGGTGGAACGTCGCAACACGATCCCGATCCTCGCCAACGTCTTGATCGAGGCTGAGGGGGCGCAGGTGTCCTTCCGCGCCACCGATCTTGACATCGAGGTGGTCGACCGCGCCCCGGCGATGGTGGAACGCGGCGGGGCCACCACCGTCTCGGCGGTGATGCTGCACGAGATTGTCCGCAAACTGCCCGATGGTGCGCTGGTCAGCCTGGCCGAGGATGCCGCAGCCGGGCGGCTGACGATCACGGCGGGGCGGTCGACCTTCAACCTGGCGACGCTGCCGAAAGAAGATTTTCCGGTGATGGCGACTAGTGAATATGCCTCGAACTTTTCGGCCAAGGCGGCCGATCTGCGGCGGCTGTTCGACAAGGCGAAATTCGCGATCTCGACCGAGGAGACGCGCTATTACCTGAACGGCGTCTACATGCATGTGGCGCAAGGCGAGGGCGGCAAGGTGTTGCGCTGCGTTGCGACCGATGGTCACCGCCTCGCCCGGATCGACGCGGCTTTGCCCGAGGGGGCCGATGGGATGGCCGGTGTGATCGTGCCGCGCAAGACCGTGGGCGAATTGCGCAAGCTTCTGGATGATGACGATGCCAGCATCGCGGTGTCGGTCTCGGAAACCAAGATCCGCTTTGCGACGCCGGCGATCATGCTGACCTCCAAGGTCATCGACGGCACGTTTCCCGATTACACCCGGGTCATCCCCACCGGCAACACCCGCCGGATGGAGGTTGACGCGAGCGAGTTTGCCAAGGCCGTCGACCGGGTGGCCACGGTATCCTCCGAACGCTCCCGCGCGGTGAAGCTGTCCTTGGAGGATGACCGCCTGGTCCTCTCTGTCAACGCCCCCGACAGTGGCGCCGCCGAGGAAGAGCTGGTCGTGGCCTACAGCGATGAGCGGCTGGAGATCGGCTTCAACGCCAAGTACCTGTTGGAGATCGCCAGCCAGGTCGACCGCGAGAATGCCGTGTTCCTGTTCAACTCCTCCGCCGATCCGACGCTGATGCGCGAAGGCAACGACGCCTCGGCGGTCTATGTCGTCATGCCGATGCGGGTCTGATCCGGTAGCTTTCGTCCGGAAGGGGAGCGTTCTGTGGGCGGTCTGATGATCGAAACCCTCGCCCTGTCGCATTTCCGCAGCCACCGCAGCGCCAGGTTGGAGTTTGATGGGCGGCCGGTGGCGCTGGTCGGGCCGAACGGGGCGGGCAAGACCAATCTTCTTGAAGCAGTGTCGCTCTTGTCCCCCGGGCGTGGCCTGCGGCGGGCGGCGGCAGAGGATCTTTCGCGGCGGCCAGAAAGCCTCGGCTGGCGGGTGGCGGCTTCGGTGCAGGGTCTGACCGGCGCGCATGAGGTGGAACTTCGGGCTGAGGGGGCGGCGACCCGACAGGTCCGGATCGACGGCAAGCCTGCCCCGCAGGCCGCGCTTGGCCGGGTGGTGCGCATCCTGTGGCTGGTTCCCGCGATGGACCGGTTGTGGATCGAGGCGGCTGAGGGGCGGCGGCGCTTTCTGGACCGGATGACGCTGAGCCTTGCGCCGGATCATGCCGACCTTTCGCTCACATACGACAAGGCGATGCGGGAGCGGAACCGGCTGATCCGTGATCAGGTGGCCGACCCCGGCTGGTACGCAGCGCTTGAGGCGCAGATGGCGGACGCGGGGCAAGAGATCACGCGCAACCGCCGCATGGCCCTGACCCGGATCGCCGCCGCCACGACGGATGGCGCATTTCCAGCGGCCAGCCTGACCCTGACCGGCCCCGATGGATCGGTGGAGCCGGACGATCTTGCCACCGCCTTGGCCGAGGGTCGCCGCCGCGACCTTGCCTCCGGGCGTACCCTGATCGGCCCGCATCGTGCTGACCTTTTGGCCCGCTACACCGCCAAGGACACGCCCGCCGATCAATGCTCCACCGGTGAGCAGAAGGCGCTGTTGATCAACCTGATCCTCGCCAATGCCCGCGCCTTGGCCGAGGATCTGGGTCGTGCGCCGATCCTTCTTCTGGACGAAGTGGCAGCCCATCTTGACGCCAGCCGACGTGCCGCCCTTTATGACGAGATTTGTGCGCTGGGCACGCAAGCCCTGATGACCGGCACCGACCCAGAGCTGTTCACGGCGCTTGGCACCCGCGGGCAAAGTCTGGCGGTGGCGGATGCGGGCGGGGCTTCCGTCGTCCTGAAAGGATAAGTGAATGACCGTTTCGATTACCGAACTCACCCTTTACGCGTTGGGCATGGCGGGGCTTTGGGCGGTGCCGGGGCCGGTTTGGGTGGCACTGATGGCACGGGCCTTGTCGGGTGGGTTCGCGGCGGCCTGGCCTTTGGCGGTCGGCGTGGCGCTGGGCGACCTCTTCTGGCCCCTCGCCGCGATCCTTGGCCTTGGCTGGATCGAGTCTGCGCATGGCGACGTGCTGTCGATCCTGCGCTGGGTCGCGGCGGCGATCTTTCTGGGGATGGGCGTCCTCCTGCTGATGAAGCCCGCCGCAAGCCTGACCGCCGACAACCGCCTGACCAAACCGGGCCACTGGGCCGGGTTCCTGGTCGGGGTTGCGGCGGTGATCGGGAACCCCAAGGCGATCCTGTTCTACATGGGCGCGCTGCCGGGTTTCTTCACCCTTTCCCAGGTGACGACACCGGATATCGTGGCGATCATCGCAATCTCGGCGGTGATCCCGATGGCGGGAAACCTGGGCCTTGCGCTTTTCCTCGACCGCGCCCGGCAGCTGTTGTCGAGCCCGGAAAACCTGCGCCGGATGAACGTGGTTTCCGGCGGCTTGCTGATCGGGGTCGGCCTGCTGATTCCCTTTATCTGACTACCAAATCTTGTGTCAAAGGGGTGACAATCCGCCCCCAAACCGCTATAAATCGCGGACAACGACAAGGGTAGTGCAGGTATGGCTGAAGGGCCCAAGAACACGGCAGAGTATGGTGCCGATTCCATCAAGGTTCTCCGTGGGTTAGAGGCGGTTCGCAAGCGCCCGGGGATGTATATCGGCGACACCGATGACGGCTCGGGTCTGCACCACATGGTCTATGAGGTGGTCGACAACGCCATCGACGAGGCCCTGGCCGGTCACGCCACCAAGGTGGAGGTCATTCTCAACGCCGACGGCTCGGTGACGGTCACCGACGACGGGCGCGGGATTCCCGTCGACATCCACGAGGGCGAAGGCGTTTCGGCGGCCGAGGTCATCATGACCCAGCTGCACGCCG
>NCDS01000213.1 GCA_002280315.1 Rhodobacterales bacterium 32-66-7
TGGGGGCCTTGCATGAGGGTCACCTGTCCCTGGCGCGCCGCGCGCGGGCAGAGTGTGACCGGGTGATCACCACGATCTTCGTGAACCCGAGGCAGTTCAACAATCCCGAGGACCTGAAGAAATACCCCCGGGATGAGGCGGCGGATGCGGCCCTTTTGGCGACGGTGCCGGTCGACGCGATCTTTGCCCCGCCGGTGGCGGAGGTCTATCCCGACGGCTTCATCACCACTGTGACCATGGCCGGCGTGGCGCAACCCCTGGAGGGGTACATGCGCCCCGGCCATTTCGACGGCGTGGCGACGGTGGTGACCAAGCTTTTCGGGATGACCCTGGCCGAAAAGGGCTACTTCGGGCAGAAGGACTGGCAGCAGTTGCAGGTCGTCCAGCGCCTGGCGCGGGATTTGAACCTTGCGGTCGAGGTGGTGGGCTGCGAGACGATCCGCGAGGTGGACGGGCTGGCGATGTCGTCGCGAAACCTGCGGCTGACCTCGGCAGGGCGGGCGACCGCTGCGGTGCTTTACGCCGCGATCACCACGGCCGCCGAGGCGATCCGCGCCGGTCACGCCGACCGCATGGCCATCCGCGAAGCAGCCGAGACGATGCGCAAGGCGGGGTTCGAACGGGTGGAATACGTCGAACTTCGCGATGCCGAAACGCTGATGCCCTCCGACGACCCGCGCCGCCCGCGCCGGATGCTGGCGGCGGCCTGGATCGACGGGGTGCGGCTGATCGACAACATCCCCGTCTGACGTCCCGGCCTGATGGGCGCTTCCTGAATTGCGCGCGTGCCGCGCAAGCCCTTGCCTCGTCGTCGCGTGCCGCTCCTCCTCAGGAACGAGGGGCAGCCGCCCCTCGCGCTCCCCGGAGTATTTGCAAAGAAGCAAGCGCATTTGCTCTTTGGCAAATACTCCACGGGGGTGCGGGGGTGGGAAACCCCCGCCTTGTGGGGCATGCGCCGGCCAATCAGGACTTGGCGATCGGTTGCGGTTGCGGCATGACGCGTGCTGTCCGAGGCGTGCGAAAAACCCGTGCCGGGGTGATGTAGTTTGCTGTTACATCCCTATGTGATTGAAGCGCAGTTCAACGGAGGGCGACATGGCCGATTTTGACACTCAGATCAGGGACAGCCAGGCGCAGGTCGCCGAGGCGCAGGCGAAAATCGCGGCCATCACCGCACGGATCGAGGCGGCGCGGACCAAGCTTGACCAGGGCACCGAACTGGACGTGGAAAACGCCACGCTTCAGGATGTGCGGCAGCACACCGACCTGATGAACGCGAATATCGCGGAACTCATCATGGGGCTCGATGACGTGACGGCGGGGTTCTCCAAGGACTTCGACGAGATGCGGACCAAGACCGGGATGGAGAGCTTTATCGGCATCTTCTCACGCGGGAAGTCGGAATCGATGCGGCAGGAGCGGATGCGCTCGGCCTCGGTGGATGACAAGCTGCAGGATCTGATCGCGAAGTCGGATGTGATCGTGAAGCTGTTGCAGGGCCAGCTCGACCTGCTGAACGTGCAGAAGGGAAAGGTGGAGGGGAACCTGGCCGCGACACTGACCGAACGCGAAGAGACCGTTGGTGCGCTTGAGGCCGTGCGGGCCGAGATCGCCGCGATGGACCCGAAGCTGATCGAGCTGGAAAACCGGATCGCCGTCGAGCAGGACGCCGCCGCGCGCACGAAGCTCGAGACGGAGCTTGCCGGTCTGAACGCCCAGCACAACGCCCTGGTGCAGGACGAACAGGTGAAGCTGGCGAAGTCCCAGACGCTGGAGCGGTATATCGAAAAGGGCAAGACCTGGGTTGATTCCTTGCAGAACCAGGCGGCGACGCAGCTGGTGCTGATCAACAAGCTGCAGACGGATACCAAGCAGCGGGTGGTTCTCTATGACGCGCTGACGTCTTCGTTGAAGACGGCCCAGCAGCAGGACGTGGCGCATAGGATCAACGAGATCGGGGTCAAGACCGACCAGGAAGCCCAGACCGCGATGGCGGCGATTGGCGCTGCGACCAATGCCAAGATGGCCGACATGCTCGAGGCGCATGAGGATCACATGGTTTTCGCGCGCGAGATTCTGGAGCAGAAGGCGAAGGCGGATGAACGCTTTGCCCGGCGGTTCGCCGCGATTGTCGAGAAGCACGACAAGAACGCGTATGGGGAGTGAGGTCGAACGGGCTGGGGTGCGGCATCAAGCGCATGTGCCTCCCTCCCCCCGCTGTGGGGGAGGGATGGGGTGGGGGGTGCGGTTGAAGATCACACTGGCGGCCCCCCACCCCCTTCCCCTCCCCACGCGGGGGAGGGGAGGCGCAAGACCTGCGAAGGGCGGCACTGCTCAAGGTGAGCAAATTCATGCCTGACGCCCCGATCAAGGACCAACTCACCTCGGACCATGCCGAGCTTTACGACACCCTTGTCGCGCGGCGGTACTTTGCGAAGTTCGACCGGATCTCTGGCCATCTCGGTCGGGTGGCCGCGGAGTTGGAGGCGGAGGGGCGGCTCAGCCGGACTGAGGCTCGGCTGTTGGGCGGGTATCTCAGGGCGGTGGCTGCGACCTTCCGGGCATTGTCGCACAAGTACCTGATGACGGGGCGTGACGGCGCGGCGCGCCTGACCATCGACCGGCATGAAAGCGGCTTTCCGGTGGCGCAGGAGCTGATGACCATGGCGGTCGATGCGCAACAGGCGGCGCGGCATCTGGGCGGCATGCCCTCGGAAACCGAGCTCAAGGACCGGATGGTGCGGCAGATCGTGGGGGACCTGACGCTGCCCACCGCGCTCCAGTTCGCGCTGAGCCAGCGGTATTACTATGAGGCGCTGGCGGCGGGCGGCATCTTCTGGGCGCGGAACGATCCGGATGCGCAATGGCTGAGCAATCGCGGCGCGCGGCGGCAATATCTGGTGCATTGGGCGGTCTGGGATGCCCAGGTGAACCTGCCGGTGGTCTACCTCATGGACCTTGAAGACAGCGGCAGGAAGCCCCTGCCGACGGATGAATACCGCTGGCCCCAAGTGCAGGCGGCGCTGATGGCGCAGGCGATCGGGGGCCTGAAGCTTTTGACCATCGCCACGGGGTTCGACAAGGATTTCGCCGATCTCCATCCGGTTCGGCTGCGGCGGGTGATCCTTGGGCCGATGTATTCCGCAAGCTTCACCCTCCAATCCGGCCCGATCTCGCAAGTGCTGGAAGGGGCGAAGGCGGCCGGCAGGACTGGGCGCTGGTCTGGACGATCGAGGACCTGATCTCGGATCGCGAGGAAGAGGTGAAGGAGGGTTGGTTCTCATCCTGGCTGCGGCAGGTCTACCGGCTGGACCCGCTGGCAGGGGCCGAGTTGGGCGCGACGCGGCAGGACCGGATGATCATCCTGCCGGAGCGGCCCTACCAGGTGTTGGTGGAGCAGGACCCGAAGGGCTTGCAGGGACTGCGGAAGTTCGTGGTGGGCGCAGGGGGGCGGTTGATCCCGACGCTCTGACGCGCGGAGAGAGCCGGGGCGCCGCCCCGGACCCCGGAGTATTTCGAAAAGAGCAGGTGCCTTGCGATTGCTCTTTGCCAAATACTCCCGCCGGAGGCGACTGGCGGGATCTGGAATTGGCTGGGAGGTTTGCATGACCACGCGCGACACGATGGAGTTGAAGGAAGAGGCGATCCGGGCGCAGTATGAGGCGGCCCTGGGGATGATCTTCGGGTTCGATCATGCACCGCGGTTGGCCAAGCCCCTGGTCGAGGCGGCGCAGCCCGAACGCTCGCCCGGGCTGGGTGCGCGGCCACGCTTCCGCTCGACCGTGCCCGGGATGGCGGCGCGGTCCACCGCGCGGCCCGGTGGGGTTCGGCTGGCAGAGCGGGTGGAGGGCCTGTCGGACGGGCTGGTGTCGCAGGTGCAGGCGGCGTGTCTGAACGCCCTGCGGCGGAGTTTGGCAATTGCGCTGGCGATGGGCGAGACGTTTTCGGCTCAGTCCGGGCTGGCGGAGTTGAAGCGCGCGAACCTTGAGGGGCGGGTGCCGGAGCCGCGTCGGGGCGAGTTCGGGGAGCTTCTGGCCGGGGAGGCGCTGGTGGTGCTGTTCACCTTCGGCAACGCGCTCGCCTATCTGATTGCGCCGCATGTGGGGACCGCGACCGTGGAGCTGGGCGAGGTGGAGGAGGTGCTGACCGACAACGCCCCACTCGCGTTGCAGGGCGTGCTCTGGGAGCTGGATCAGGACATCGGCGCTTTGGCCACCGATGATGCGCGGCTGGTGGCGGTGGTGTCGGCTTTCGCCGAGGCCTTGATGAAACAGGTGGCAATCCGGGCCGATGGCGGCGCGCGCGTGTCGGTCTTCACGGCTGGCTCGTGGAAGGTGGAGGCGGATGGGCTGACGCTTTCGGGCTTCAAGCCGGCCAAGGCGGCGAAGGGCGGCATGATCGCCATGGCCTTCAAGAAACCGCATGAGGTGGTGGGCAACCACATCGCCAAGTACCAGAGCCTGCGGCTGGCGAAGATGCTGATGGCCTATGACTTCGAACGCCGCCTGAACCCGTTTGCCGATGCTCAACGATTACTGCAAGGTGGCGGGGTATCCGTTCCGCTACCAGAACTTCTCGATCGACCAGATTGACAGCTATCAGGGCAAGTCGGGGCAGAACGCCAAGGCCTTCATCGATGCGGTGCTCGATCCCTCGGTCATCGGCTTCGGCACCATCGACGACATCGACCAGGTGGCGGGGAAGCGCGGGGACCGGCAGTCCTCCGCCGGCCAGCAGGAGGTGACGGCGGTCTTCATGCAGGCCTTTGCCGGGGCGGGGACGGTGGTGCGGGGGAACTGCACCTTTGGCATGTTCAGTAACTACCCGGAGAATGTGGACGACGCGTTGCGTCAGAGGGCCGGGGCGCGGTTTCTGGTGGATGGGCCGCAAAGCCGGGAGGATTACATCGATATCCTCTCGCTTCTCTTGGGGAAGAACCATGCGATCCCGGTGGGGGAGCATGAGCTCTTCGCGGCGCAGGAGATCAAGAAGGCCGTCGCCGCCAGCTTCGAGGGGCATTCGAAGCCGCATGAGGCGGGGCTCTTGACGGTCTGGGACCGGGTGTCAGCAGAGATCGGCAAGCTGGATACCCTCGCCAAGATGGGGGCCTACCTCAAGGCGATCCAGCAGGCGGATGAACGGTTTACCGGGCGGGCGATCAAGAACATCACCGACGCGGTGAAGGTCCGGGCGATGGACTTTGAACTCCCGGATGAGTGGATGGAGGCGCCGGACCTGTTCCTCTTCAAGCCCTATGACGAGAAGCTGGCGATGATCCGCGGCCTGATGACGCCGATCTCGGTGGAGATGGTGGTGCAAGAGATCAACCGCTACGCCGACAGCGAATTCCGCTATGCCGACAAGTCGGATGAGGTGGCGATTGCGGGGATGGTGCGGGATTTTGGCCGGACGGAAGAGGCGAAACGGCGGTATCTGGAGGGGAAGGGGTGATGGGGATAGTTTACCTGCCCATAATCTTTGCCGTGGCTTACCTTTTGGTGAGGTTTGGAGATTATTTTGCGCATCTATTTCAGGCGCGCGGGGGAACATGGAAAGCAAGTACGCTTAAAGCTGTTCTCATCACTGCAGCCCTAGCATTTGTCTGCTTTGGCACCATCCCGCTGCTTATCGAAGTCGACAATCGTAAAGGCTGGCTGACTGGCCATGAGACAGTTCAGTTCGCCGTGAAGTGGACGGGTTACACATCAATCTGGTGGGCTGTGATGATTGGGCTGCGTGCCCGTGCCCGCAGTTCTGCATAAAATCCATGAAAACCTCCAACGAAGATGTGCTGAAGTTTGGTGTAGAGGCCGTGGTGGCTGTAACGAACTCCCATTCCCTCCCTACGAGGGGGAGGGGAGGTGCTTCTTCGGTTGGGGTAGGTACTGGCGGTGGGCGGTTTGGCGCTCCCTCCCCCTTGTGGGGAGGGTTGGGGTGGGGGGCCTCGGGCATGGTGTGTAAGGCATGACTGGAATTCATCCCATCACCCGACAGCGCGCGAAGAAACTGCGGGCGGAGATGACGCCGCAGGAGCGGAAGGTCTGGGCGAAGCTGCGCGAGTTGAACCGGATGCTGGGGCTGAATTTTCGGCGGCAGGCGCCCATCGGGCCTTTCATTGCGGATTTCGCTGATCTGGGACAGCGTTTGGTGATCGAGATTGATGGCGGTGGGCATGGTGGCGAACGCGATGTCAAACGGGATGAGTGGTTGGAACAGCAAGGGTTTCGGGTTTTGCGGTTCTGGAATCCGGAGGTTTCCGGCAATATCGAAGGCGTGATGCAGCTGGTACTGGATGCGGTTGGTCCTTGGGACGACGCCCCCCCACCCCATCCCTCCCCCACGCGGGGGGAGGGGGGCACCCGGCTCCGGGCAGGCGTGCCTAATGGCGCGGTGCCCCCCACCCCCAGCCCCTCCCCACGAGGGGGAGGGGAGGCTCCAGGCTCAACCGTTGGGCGCGACGATGGGCGTCACGCGCCTCCCTCCCCCCGCGTGGGGGAGGGTTGGGGTGGGGGGGCCTCTGGCCAGGGCCGAAACCCGGAAGGGCAAATCCCATGAAACGCCTCATCTCCCACGGCCTGATGTTCGGCAACCTGATCGAGGTCTCCTCTCCCGCGCTTGTCGAGCGCTACAACCGGGCGCTCAAGCATCTGACCGGCAAGACCACCGCCCTGACAGATTTCCACATCGACCTCTCCGGCTATTCGCCCGAGATCGGGGATGAGCTTAACGATGACCTCTACCTCAACCCCAACGGGGCGAACCGGCAGTTCATCTTGCTGACCACGGCGCAGAAGGATGCGCCGCTTCTGAACATCAAGTTCTCCACCAGCCGGGGGATCCTGACGCAGTTCATCGAACAGAACGAGGCGCAGCTTTTCGCCCTTACCGCGCGGGATGCGGTGGCGG
>NCDS01000014.1 GCA_002280315.1 Rhodobacterales bacterium 32-66-7
CCGCCCCCCCTTCGACCTGCCGGAAGCCGAATCCGAACTCGTCGCCGGGTTCATGGTGGAATACTCCTCCACCCCCTACCTTCTGTTCATGGCCGGCGAATACATCGCGATCTTCCTGATGTGCGCGCTGATGTCTTTGCTGTTCTTCGGCGGCTGGCTGTCACCGATCCCCGGCCTTGCCGACGGCTGGTGGTGGATGGTCGCCAAGATGTGGCTCTTCTTCTTCATGTTCGCGATGGTGAAGGCCATCGTGCCCCGCTACCGCTATGACCAGCTGATGCGGATCGGCTGGAAGGTGTTCCTGCCGATGAGCCTTGGCTGGGTCGTGCTGGTGGCGTTCCTCGCAAAATTCGAAGTGGCTGGCGGCTTCTGGGCCCGCTGGGCTGTGGGAGGGTGAGGGATGGCACCGAATGTAGAAAACATCGTGCTGGAACAACTACGGCTTATCCGGTCAGACATTCAGACTTTGGATGAAAAGTTGAACGCCCGCATCGACGGACTAGAGGCCAAGGTTGATGACCTGGCCGTGCGGGCACAGTCCACCGAAGGCGTGCTGTTCGGTCTGGGCGGCTATGTCCGGTCGATCGACCAAAGGGTCGAACATATCGAAAAGAAGCTGGGAATAGACCAATGACCCAAATCGACTGGACCCGCGCGACGCGCTACTTCCTGCTGATGGATTTCGTCAAGGGCTTCGGCCTGGGGATGAAGTACTTCTTCCGGCCGAAATCGACGCTCAACTACCCGCATGAAAAGGGGCCGCTCTCCCCCCGGTTCCGCGGCGAACACGCGCTTCGCCGCTATGCCAATGGTGAGGAACGCTGCATCGCCTGCAAGCTCTGCGAGGCGATCTGTCCGGCCCAGGCCATCACCATCGACGCCGAACCGCGTGAGGATGGCTCCCGCCGCACGACCCGCTATGACATCGACATGACCAAATGCATCTACTGCGGCTTCTGCCAGGAGGCCTGCCCCGTGGATGCCATCGTCGAAGGCCCGAACTTCGAATTCTCCACCGAAACCCGGGAGGAACTTTACTACACCAAGGAAAAGCTCCTTGCGAACGGCGACCGGTGGGAGGCTGTTCTGGCCCGCAACATCGAACTTGACGCCCCCTACCGGTGAGCAGATGACCGACGACTTCGCCAAGCTCTTCGCGTCGATGCTGGAAAGCTCGCAGGACATGCTGCGGGCGTTTCAGGCGTCGCCGGACGGGGTCTCGGGGCTCGACAAGCTGTTCCCGACGATGCCCGCCAACCTGATGGAGATGTGGTTCGGCCGCACCTTCAACCGCGACGGGCTGGATGCGAAGACCCGGCTTCTGGTGACTTTGGCAGCACTCACCGTGCTTGGCGCGCAGGCCGAACCGCAACTTCGCCTGACCGTGCGGCATGCTTTGGCGGCCGGGGCCACGAAGCGCGAGATTGCCGAAGTGATCTGGCAGATGTCGATGTTCGGCGGCATCCCCGCGACGCAAAAGGCGCTGGAGACGGCGCAGGCGGTCTTTGCCGAAACCGACAAGCTTGAGGAGAACACCCCATGACCGCCGCCGTCTTTGCCTTCTATGCCTTCGCGGTGGTCACCGTTGCGGCCGGCCTGATGGTCACCCTGTCGCGGAACCCGGTGCATTCGGTCCTGTGGCTGATCCTTGCGTTCCTGTCCACCTCGGGCCTTTTCGTGCTTCTGGGGGCAGAGTTTGTGGCGATGCTCCTCGTCATCGTCTATGTCGGCGCGGTGGCCGTCCTGTTCCTGTTCGTCGTCATGATGCTCGACATCGACTTTGCCGCCCTGCGCGGTGAACTGGCTGGTTACCTGCCGCTGGGGTTGCTGATCGGGGTGGTCCTTCTGATGCAGATCGCCATCGGTATCGGCGTCTGGCAGGTCGCACCCGACGCAGAGGCGCTGCGCGACGCCGTCACCCCGACCGAGGTCGAGAATACCCGCGCCCTGGGCATGCTGATCTATGACCGCTATTTCCTGCTGTTCCAGCTGTCCGGTCTGATCCTGCTGGTCGCGATGATCGGGGCGATCCTTCTGACGCTGCGGCACAGGAAGGACATCAAACGGCAGAACGTGCTGCAACAGATGTGGCGCGACCCGGCCAAGGCGATGGAGTTGAAGGACGTGAAGCCGGGGCAGGGGTTGTGATGCTGAGAAATTCGCTGCTCGTTCTATCGCTGGTCTTTGTCTCTGATGTGGCCTTTGCTTGCCAACCTCAAGATTCATTCATCAACATCCCTAGAACAACACGCGCGGATTGCTCATTCATCAATGCTGATACTGATGACGGAAAGTATAATCGCGACAAGTTATCAGGCGGAAAGGCATTTGATCGGGGTGATGGGAAGGTTGCGCAAAGAATTACATATCTTGCGCAATGCTCCACAATTGAAATTCTCGTTTTCACCGAGTGTAGTACGGGAGCTTCGATTGAAATAAATGGGATCGTAGCGGATGACTTTTCAGATTATATAAACTTTACTGCCGAAGTAAAATACATTCAACCGCCGTTTGGACCTATTCGCGCCGATGCAAGTGACACAGTTGAAAGTCTTCGGCGGCAGGCCGCAGAAGCTGGCTTGAGCGGCCTTGTACGCGGTTCTGCAGAAAACACTGGCGAAATGTTCGGTGGACTTTGGGATAGGTACGACTCGAACTGCGGTTGTGCACTGTTTTATCCCGATAGTGTTGGGGCGGAACTTAAGTAGACACTGTTGCAAAACGGTCTCTACTAAATGCGTAAACTCTGATAAACGACTCTAAGGAAACGAAACGATGATCGGTCTTGAACACTACCTGACAGTTGCAGCGGCGCTGTTCATCATCGGGATCTTCGGGATCTTCCTGAACCGGAAGAACGTGATCGTCATGCTGATGTCGATCGAACTGATGCTCCTTGCGGTCAACATCAACCTTGTCGCCTTCTCCTCCTTCTCGGGCGATCTGGTCGGCCAGGTCTTCACCATGTTCGTCCTGACCGTCGCGGCGGCCGAGGCGGCGATTGGGCTGGCGATCCTTGTCGTGTTCTTCCGCAACCGCGGCACCATCGACGTCGAAGACGTGAACGTGATGAAGGGCTGAGATGACGCGGGTGGGGGATCTTGATGTCTTTGGGATGCAGTTGACGGCGGTCACGGGCCGGACCCTCGACCTTGGGTGCGAGACATGTCACACCCCCGGCACCATACCCGTGGAAGAGTTCCAATCGACGCGCTGCGGCTCTGTCCGCTGCGGATCGACTCAAGGCAGGAAAGACTAGATGGCAACGATCATCCTCTTCGCCCCCCTGATCGGGGCCCTGATCTGCGGCTTTGGCTGGCGTCTGATCGGCGAGAAGGCCGGGCAGGTCATCACCACCGCGATGATCTTTCTGGCCGCCGCGCTAAGCTGGCAGATCTTCCTGACCTTCGATGGTGAGACGCAGCGGATCGTGCTGCTGCGCTGGATCGAGTCGGGTACCATGGGGTCGGAGTGGGCCATCCGCCTCGACCGGCTGACGGCCATCATGCTGGTGGTGATCAACACCGTCTCGGCCCTCGTGCACCTTTATTCCTTCGGCTACATGGCGCATGACGACAACTGGGGCGAGGGCGAGGCGTACAAGGCCCGTTTCTACGCGTACCTGTCGTTCTTCACCTTCGCGATGCTGATGCTGGTGACCGCCGACAATCTGGTGCAAATGTTCTTCGGGTGGGAGGGGGTGGGCGTCGCCTCCTACCTGCTGATCGGGTTCTACTACCGCAAGCCGAGCGCGAACGCCGCCGCGATCAAGGCCTTCGTGGTCAACCGGGTCGGCGACTTCGGCTTTGCGCTTGGCATCTTCGCGATCTACCTTCTGACCGACAGCATCCGCTTTGACGACATCTTCGCCGCCGCCCCGGCGCTGGCCGAGACGACGCTGACCTTCCTCTGGTCCGACTGGAACGCGGCCAATCTGGTGGCGGTCCTCCTCTTCATCGGGGCGATGGGGAAATCGGCGCAACTGTTCCTGCACACCTGGCTTCCCGACGCGATGGAGGGGCCGACGCCGGTGTCAGCCCTGATCCACGCCGCGACCATGGTCACCGCCGGGGTGTTCCTGGTCTGCCGCATGTCGCCCCTGATGGAATACGCGCCCGAGGCGATGGCCTTTGTCACCGTCCTTGGTGCCACGACCGCCTTTGTCGCGGCGACCATCGGCCTCGTTCAGAACGACATCAAGCGGGTGATCGCCTATTCCACCATGTCGCAGCTTGGCTACATGTTCGTGGCCGCCGGGGTGGGGGCCTATTCGGTGGCGATGTTCCACCTCTTCACCCATGCGTTCTTCAAGGCGATGCTGTTTCTGGGCGCGGGGTCGGTGATCCACGCCACGCATCACGAACAGGACATGCGCAATTACGGCGGCTTGCGGAGGAAGATCCCCTATACCTTTGCCGCGATGCTGATCGGGACGCTTGCCATCACCGGGGTCGGCATTCCGCTGACCGAATACGGTTTCGCCGGGTTCCTGTCGAAGGACGCGGTGATCGAGAGCGCCTGGGTCGGCTCACCCTTCGCGTTCTGGCTCCTGGTCACCGCTGCGGCCATGACAAGCTTCTATTCCTGGCGGCTGATGTTCCTGACCTTCTTCGGCGAAAGCCGGGCTGGCAGCCATGGCACCCCGCAGGGCCACGGTCTTGGCCATGCCGTCGGACAGGACGACCACCACGAGCCGCATGAAAGCCCGATGGTCATGCTGATCCCGCTGGGCGCGCTGGCGCTGGGGGCGATGTTTTCCGGCATGCTCTGGTACAAGGTGTTCTTCGGCGAGGAAACCGCCGTGCGCGACTGGTTCGGCGTGGCGTTGGAAGAAGCGCCTGGCGAGGATCGTGCCGCAACCGAAGCCGCCCCCGTTGTCGAGGGTGCGATTGCAGCGGCAAAAGCCGATGACGATACCGCCGCATCCGGTCCCGCCGAGGTGCAGGCGGTCGGTGTGGTCCCGCAGGGCGCGCTGGTCCTCCTTCCCTTCACCGCGGATGAGCAGGCCCTGGTCGACCGCCGCCTCGACCCGGCCAAGCTCGCCAAGGCCGAACACCCGCCGACGACGATCATCAACGCAGCGCATCTGGTGCCGACCTGGGTGAAGCTGTCGCCCTTCGTGGCGATGCTGGCGGGGTTCATCCTGGCCTGGCTTTTCTACATCAGGAACCCAAGCCTGCCGGTTCGCCTGGCGGCACAGCACCGGCATCTCTATCTGTTCCTGCTGAACAAATGGTACATCGACGAGGCGTATGACGTCCTGTTCGTCCGCCCGGCGCAATGGCTTGGCCGGTTCTTCTGGAAACAGGGCGACGGCAGCCTGATCGACGGCTCGCTGAACGGGGTGGCCTTGGGGATCATCCCGTTCTTCACTCGCCTCGCCGGACGGGCGCAGTCGGGGTACCTCTTCCACTACGCCTTTGCGATGGTCCTGGGGATCGTGGTCCTGGTGACCTGGATGACGCTGTTCGGCGGCGCGAAGTAAAGGGCATCATGGAAAACCAGCTTCTTTCGATCATCACCTTCCTGCCCCTGGTCGCGGCCTTGATCATGGCGCTGTTTTTGCGCGGTGACGACCCGGCGGCGCGCTCGGGGGCCAAGTGGCTGGCCTTGTTCACCACCAGCGCCACCTTCGTGATCTCGCTTCTGGTGCTGGCAGGCTTTGACCCCGGCAACACCGGCTTTCAGTTCGTCGAAGAGCGGGAGTGGATCCTGGGCCTGACCTACAAGATGGGGGTCGACGGCATTTCCATCCTGTTCGTGATGCTGACGACCTTCCTGATGCCGATCACCATCCTGGCCTGCTGGAATGTGGAGGCGCGGGTCAAGGAATACATGATCGCCTTCCTTGTCCTCGAAAGTCTGATGCTGGGCGTGTTCTGCGCGCTCGACCTTGTGCTGTTCTACCTGTTCTTCGAGGCCGGGCTGATCCCGATGTTCCTGATCATCGGCATCTGGGGCGGCAAGGACCGGATCTATGCGGCGTTCAAGTTCTTCCTTTATACCTTCCTCGGCTCGGTCCTGATGCTGGTCGCGATGATCGCGATGTATCAGGACGCGGGCACCACCGATGTGGTGAAGCTTCTGGCGCATGACTTCGGGTCCGAGACGTTCAGCTTCTTGGGCATCGAGGTCGTGGGCGGGTTGCAGACCATGCTGTTCCTGGCGTTCTTCGCCAGCTTTGCAGTGAAGATGCCGATGTGGCCGGTCCACACCTGGCTGCCCGATGCCCATGTGCAGGCGCCGACGGCAGGCTCGGTGGTGCTGGCGGCGATCCTTCTGAAGATGGGCGGCTACGGGTTCCTGCGCTTCAGCCTGCCGATGTTCCCGGTCGGGTCCGAGGTGCTGGCGCCCCTGGTCCTCTGGCTGTCGGCGATTGCGATTGTCTATACCTCGCTGGTGGCGCTGGCGCAGACCGACATGAAAAAGCTGATCGCCTATTCCTCGGTCGCGCATATGGGCTTTGTCACCATGGGCATCTTCGCCGCGAACCAGCAGGGGGTGGATGGCGCTATCTTCCAGATGATCAGCCACGGCTTCATCTCGGGTGCGTTGTTCCTGTGCGTCGGCGTGATCTACGACCGGATGCACACAAGGGAGATTGAGGCTTACGGCGGCCTCGTGAACCGGATGCCGACCTATGCGCTGGTCTTCATATTCTTCACCATGGCAAACGTGGGTCTGCCCGGAACCAGCGGTTTCGTGGGGGAGTTTCTGACGCTCATGGGCATCTTCCAGGTCAACACCTGGGTCGCGGCGGTGGCGGCGACCGGGGTAATCCTGTCGGCGGCCTATGCGCTCTGGCTTTACCGCCGGGTTATGCTTGGCGACCTGATCAAGGAAGCCCTGAAGTCGATCACCGACATGGACCGCCGTGAGCGGCTGATCTTTGCCCCCCTGATCGCGATGACGCTGCTTCTGGGCATCTACCCCAGCCTGGTGACCGACATCATCGGCCCATCGGTCGCGGCGCTTGTCTCTGACTACCATGCCGCCCAGCCTGCCGCCCTGGCAGAGCTGGCGCAGAACTGAAGGTATCGCCGATGACGCCCGCCGATTTCCAGACCCTCCTGCCCGAGATCGTGCTTGCCGGCTACGCCATGGCGGCACTGATGGTCGCGGTCTACACCACCAGGGACAAGCTTGCGCCGGTGCTGGTCTGGGCAACCTCGGGCCTGTTCGTGATGCTGGCGCTGTATATCGGCTTTGGCGTCGACGGGTCGCGCAGCGTGTTTCAGGGCCTGTTCATCGACGACCCTTTCGCGCGCTTTGCCAAGGTCACCATCCTCGTCTCGGCCGCCGCCGTGCTGGTGATGAGCCAGGATTACATGACCCGCCGCGACCTTCTGCGGTTCGAATACCCGATCCTGATCGCGCTCGCGGTTGTGGGCATGATGGTGATGGTCTCGGCCAACGACCTGATGACGCTTTACATGGGCCTCGAACTCCAGTCGCTCACGCTTTATGTCATCGCAAGCCTGCGCCGCGACAGTGCCCGCTCGTCCGAGGCGGGGCTGAAGTATTTCGTCCTGGGTGCGCTTTCCTCGGGCCTTCTCCTTTATGGCGCGTCGCTGGTCTACGGCTACGCCGGGACGACAAGCTTTGCAGGCATCCTCTCGACCGTACAGCAGGACGTACCGGTGGGCCTGCTGTTCGGGCTGGTGTTCATGCTGGCGGGGCTCGCGTTCAAGGTCTCGGCCGCACCCTTCCACATGTGGACACCCGATGTCTACGAAGGCTCTCCCACCCCGGTGACCGCCTTCTTTGCCACCGCGCCCAAGATCGCCGCGATGGCGCTGATCGCGCGGCTGGTGCAGGACGCTTTCGGCGGGGTGCCCGGGCAGTGGACCCAGGTGCTCGCCGCCCTCGCCGTCGCCTCGATGGTGCTGGGCGCGGTGGCGGCAATCGGGCAGAAGGACCTGAAGCGGCTGATGGCCTATTCGTCGATCGCGCATATGGGCTACGCGCTGATCGGGCTTGCGGTCGGCACCGCCTATGGGGTGCAGGCGACGCTGATCTATCTGGTGATCTATGTGGCGATGAACGTCGGCACCTTCGCCTTCATCCTGTCGCTGGAACGGAACGGCCGCCCGGTCAGCGACATCGCCAGCCTGAACCAGTTCGCCAAGTCCGATCCCTTGAAGGCGCTGGCGATCCTGGTCCTGATGTTCAGCCTGGCCGGGGTGCCGCCGACGCTCGGTTTCTTCGCCAAGTTCTACGTGCTGAACGCCGCAGTCGCCGCCGACATGGTCTGGCTTGCGGTGGTCGGCGCGGTCACCAGCGTGGTCGGCGCGTTTTACTACCTGCGCATCGTCTACTTCATGTATTTCGGCGCGGAGCAAGAGGCTGCGACCAGCCGGATGGCCCCGACACAATGGGTGATGCTGATGGGGGTGGCCGCGCTCATGCTCCTCGGGATCATCAATCTCTTCGGGATCGAGCCGCTGGCCGCCATCGCCGCCGAAGCGCTTGTCCGCTAGGGCCTTGGTGGGGCACGTGGCCCTCGACGCGGTTGACAGCACCAACGCCGAAGGCTTCCGCCGCGCGCCCGGCCTGACCGGGCCGACCTGGATCCTGGCTGGCCTCCAGACCGCCGGTCGCGGACGCCGCGCGCGCCCCTGGACCAGCCCGCGCGGCAATTTCCACGCCACGCTGGTCCTCCAACCGGCCGAGCCGCCCGCGACCGTCGCCCTGCGGTCCTTCGCGGCCGCTCTGGCGCTGCGCGACGCCCTGGTGGCGCTGACCGGCCTGCCCGACAGCCTGAGCCTGAAATGGCCGAACGATGTCCTTCTGAACGGTGGCAAACTGGCGGGGATCCTGCTTGAGGCCAGCGATCTTGGCGGTGCTAACCCCGTTCTTTGCATCGGGATCGGCGTCAACCTGATCGCCGCCCCCGATCCGGCAGGGCTCGGGCCGGAGGCCGTCGCGCCCGCCTCTCTCCTCACTGAGACCGGCCACCGCATCACGCCCGACGCCCTGCTTCACGCCCTCGCCCCCGCCTATGCCGCCTGGGAGGAAACCTTCCAGACCGAAGGCTTCCCCCCCCTCCGCGACGCCTGGCTGGCGCATGCCGCCCGCAAGGGCGAGGTCATCCGCGCCCGCACCGGCACCCGGACGCGTGAGGGGGTCTTCGACAGCATCGACCACCACGGCAACCTGATCCTGCGCATGGCGCAAGGAACGGTTGCCATCCCCGCCGCCGAAGTGTTCTTTTGACCCCGACACTCATCCTTTCTGCGAAAATATCCCACGGGGGTCCGGGGGTGTGAAACCCCCGGTTCCGCCGCCAGCCCCGGGAACCGTCCCATGCTTCTTGCCATCGACTGCGGCAATACCAACACCGTCTTCGCGCTTTGGGACGGCACCGGCTTCGCCGCCACCTGGCGCATCGCGACCGACCACACCCGGACGGCGGACGAGTATTTCGTCTGGCTCTCCAGCCTGATGCAGTTGACCGGGACGAAGGCACGGGTGACGGGGGCGATCATCTCCTCCACCGTGCCAAGGGTGGTCTACAACCTCCGCGTCCTCTGCAACCGCTACTTCGACTGCCGCCCGCTGGTGGTCGGCAAACCCGACTGCCGGCTGCCGGTGCCGCCCCGGGTCGACGCGGGCACCACGGTCGGCCCGGACCGGCTGGTCAACACCGTCGCCGGGCATGACCGGCATGGCGGCGATCTGATCATCGTCGATTTCGGCACCGCGACCACCTTCGACGTGGTCGACCACGACGGTGCCTATGTCGGGGGCGTCATCGCCCCGGGCGTCAACCTCAGCCTCGAGGCGCTCCATATGGCCGCAGCCGCCCTGCCGCATATCGACGTGGCGCGTCCCGACAAGGTGATCGGCACGAATACGGTGGCGTGCATGCAGTCGGGCGTCTATTGGGGCTACATCGGGCTGGTGGACGGCATCGTCGGCGCAATCCGGCGCGAGCGGGACCGGCCCATGCGGGTCATCGCGACCGGCGGGCTTGCCTCGCTGTTCTCAACCGGCACCGCGCTCTTTCAATCGGTCGAGGATGACCTGACGATGCATGGCCTCGTGCTGATCAACGACTACAACAAGGATACCCAATGACCAAGAACCGCCTGATCTATCTTCCCCTCGGCGGTGCCGGCGAAATCGGGATGAACGCCTATGTCTACGGCTACGGGCCTGCGGGGAAAGAGCGTCTGATCCTGGTCGATCTCGGCGTGACCTTCCCGGACATGGACACCTCGCCCGGGGTCGATCTGATCCTGCCTGATGTCAGCTGGCTGGCCGCGCGGCTCGACCGGCTTGAGGCGATCTTCATCACCCATGCGCATGAAGACCACATCGGCGCCCTGGGCCGGCTTTGGCCGCAGTTGCAAAAGCCGGTCTACTGCCGCCGCTTTACCGCCACCATCGGCAAGCTGAAGTTCGATGAGGCCGGGCTGCCGCTGGACCAGATCATCACCGTCGATGCCCGCCCCGCCACGGTCGAGGCCGGGCCGTTCAAGGTGCAGTTCATCCCCGTCTCGCATTCGATCCCGGAATCCTCGGCCCTGGTGATCGACACGCCGGCAGGCCGCATCTTCCACTCCGGCGATTTCAAGATCGACCAGACCCCGGTGGTCGGCGAAGGCTGGGACGATGCCCGCATCACCGATCTGGTGGCGGAACGCCCGGTCAAGGCGATGACCTGCGATTCGACCAACGTGTTTTCCAACCATGCGGGCCGGTCGGAAAGCACCCTTGGCCCGGCCCTGACCGAGCTGATCAAATCCTCCTCCGGCATGGTCGTGGCCACCACCTTCGGGTCGAACGTGGCCCGGCTGAAGACGCTTGCCGAGGCGGCGCGGGCGGCGGATCGGTCGATCTGCGTTCTGGGCCGCGCGATGAAGAAGATGATCGGTGCGGCGGAACAATCCGGCGTGATGACCGGCTTTCCCCGCACCATCAGCCCCGAAGAAGCGCTGGAGGTGCCGCGCCGCAACCTCATGCTCCTCGTCACCGGCAGCCAGGGCGAACGCCGCGCCGCTTCGGCTCAGCTTTCCAGGGGCAAGTACCTCGGGGTCGAGATGCGGGAGGGGGACACGTTCCTCTTCTCCTCCAAGACCATCCCGGGCAACGAACGCGAAGTGCTGCGGATCTGGAACGCCTTTTCCGAAAAGGGCGTGAACGTCATCGACGATACCGGCGGCAAGTACCACGTCTCGGGCCACGCGAACCGGCCGGACCTGGAACATGTCCACCGGCTGGTCCTGCCCGACATGCTGATCCCGATGCATGGCGAACATCGCCACCTGCGCGAACATTCGCGGATCGCGACCGAGGCTGGCATCGCCTCTGCCGTGGTGACCAATGGCATGATGGTCGATCTTTCCGGCGACGTCCCAGAGGTGGTGGAGCATGTAGAGACCGGCCGGATCTATCTGGACGGCACGGCCATGGTCGGCGCGCTGGACGGGGTGGTGCGCGACCGCATCCGCATGGCGCTGAACGGCCACGCGCTGGTGACGGTGATCCTGGACGAGAATGACCAACCGATGGGCGAACCCTGGGTAGAGCTGATGGGCCTGCCCCCAACCGGCCGTGGCGACCGCCCGCTGGTCGAAACGCTGGAAGGCGATCTTGCCAGCTTTATCGACCGCGCCAGCCGCAAGCTTCTGAAGGACGACGTGAAGCTGGAGGACGAGATCCGCAAGGTCCTCCGCCAGGTTGCGATGGAAGAGATCGGCAAGAAGCCCGAGGTGACGGTGGTTATCAGCCGCCTGACGGCGGAGTGACGGACCGCGCGCCCCGGACTTGATCCGGGGCCTCCGGCCGACCCAAGCCTGCCCGGATCAGGTCCAGGGCGACGTCAGCCTTCGGTGCCGGTTGACGGCTCTTCAGCCGCATCCACCGGGGCTGCCTTGATGGCAAAGCTGCGCAGGATGAAATCCGGCACATGGTCGCCCATGCCCACGACCGACGGGCCAAGATCGCGGTCGCGGCGGTAGTCGCGCCGTTCCTCCCGGGGTTCGCGCCGCTCCTCCCGCCGGTCATCGCGCCGGTCGGGACGGGAGTCGTTGCGGTGTTCGGTGCGGGCTTCGCCCCGGGGTTCGCTGCGGCCTTCGCCCCGCCCTTCGCTCCGGTTGTCGCGGCGCCCGTCATTGCGCCCGTCACTGCGCCCATCGCCCCGGCTTTCGCTGCGCTCCGGACGGGCCTCGCGCCGGTCTTCGGTGGCGGCTTCGGCCACGACCACCGGCCGCTGGACCACCACCACCGGCGCCATCGCGGCGACTTCGTCATGCGGCTTGCGCGGACGCTCCCGCTCCCGGTCGCGACCATTGCGGCCGCCACGCTCACGTCCGCCGCCGTCACGACCGGCGGAACGATCCTCACGCGCGCGGTCCGGGGCACCGTCGCCCTGGTCCGGAACGTAGCCTTCCGGCAGGGAGCCGTGCGGAATCTCGATCTTGACCAGGCTTTCGATGGCTTTCAGGTATTTCTCGTCCGACGGCACCGCGATGGTATAGGCCTTGCCCAGCCGCCCGGCCCGCCCGGTGCGACCGATGCGGTGGACGTAATCCTCGGGGTGCGAGGGCACGTCGAAGTTGAACACATGGCTGACCGCCGGGATATCGAGGCCCCGCGCCGCCACGTCTGACGCGACCAGCAGATGCAGGCTGCCGTCGCGGAAGGCATCCAGCGTCTTCATCCGCATCGACTGTTCCAGGTCACCATGGATCGGGGCTGCGTTGAAACCATGCGCTTTCAGCGACTTCGCCACCACATCCACATCCATCTTGCGGTTGCAGAAGATGATCGCGTTCGTACATGCCTCCCCCTCGGCGCGGATCAACGCCCGCGGGACCGAGCGTTTTTCGGCGAATGTCCGGTCCTTCCGGGCCGGGGTCACCTGGATCAGCGCCTGGGTGATGGTGAGCGATGCCGTCGCCTGGCGGGCAACCTCGATCTTCGCGGGGTTCGTGAGGAAGGTGTTGGTGATCCGCTCGATCTCGGGCGCCATGGTCGCTGAATAGAACATCGTCTGGCGGGTGAAGGGGGTCAGCTGGAAAATGCGCTCGATATCCGGGATGAAGCCCATGTCGAGCATGCGGTCGGCTTCATCCACCACCATGATCTGCACGCCGGTCAACAAAAGCTTGCCCCGCTCGAAATGGTCGAGCAACCGGCCCGGCGTCGCGATCAGCACGTCGACGCCGCGGTCGATCAGCTTGTCCTGTTCGCCGAACGAAACCCCACCGATCAGAAGCGCCTTGGTCAGCTTGGTATGCTTGGCATAGGTGTCGAAATTCTCCGCCACCTGCGCGGCCAGTTCGCGGGTCGGGGCCAGCACAAGGCTGCGCGGCATCCGCGCCCGCGCCCGGCCCTGACCCAGAAGTGTCACCATCGGCAGCACGAAGCTTGCGGTCTTGCCGGTACCGGTCTGCGCGATGCCAAGGACATCGCGGCCCTTCAGCGCTTCGGGAATGGCCTGGGCCTGGATCGGGGTGGGGGTCTCATAGCCTGCCTCAAGCACGGCCTGAAGAACGCGCGGGTCGAGCGCGAGATCGGAGAATTTGGTCATAAGCGTCCTATGGATGCGGTATCGGACCGCATGAATGAAGGGACGCATGTTTCCGGGCGCCCCGGCGTCGTTGGCCCAATACGGGGATCCATACTGGAATGCTGCGGCGTTAGCCGATTTTGCCCGCAAGGTCAATCGCCCAAGGCCTCGGGTGGAAAAACTGTCCGGCAGGATACCGCGAACCGGCGTCAATTTTCTGTCAGCCAGCGACGGGCGAATGGCAATCGCCCCGGCGCGGCGATAAGCTGGCGCCTCATCCCACATCGGAAAGGAAAGCCAGCATGGCCACCACCAACAGCGCGTCCGCGATCTGGACCGGCGATCTGAAATCGGGCGAGGGGCATATCTCCACCCGCTCGGCCACGCTGGTGTCCGCCGCCTATGATTTCCGCAAGCGGTTCGAGGGGGCCGAGGGGACCAACCCCGAAGAGCTGATCGCCGCCGCGCATGCCGCCTGTTTCTCGATGGCGCTGTCGGGTGAGCTTGGCAAGGCCGTTCTGACCGCGACCGAGATCAAGACCACCGCGACCGCCACGCTTGATTTCATCGACGGCGCGCCGACGGTGACGAAGGTCCATCTGGACCTGAAGGCGCAGATCCCGGGGGCTACTGACGCGGCGTTTCAGGCCGCCGCCGCTGCAGCGAAGGCCGGCTGCCCGATCTCGCGGCTGTTGAAGGCGGAAACCACGCTGACCGCCGTTCTGGGCTGATCCGACCTGACCCGCCGCAACGGGGGGTCAGACCATCATCTCCTTGGTCGCGGTCAGCCGCAAACCCGGGTAGTCCCGCACGACGCGGTCGATGTCCCATTGCAGGCGCGTCAGGAACACCAGGTCGCCGTCGCTGTCATGCGCGATATGGCCCTTGTTGACCTGGGTCAGCTTTTCGATCTCGGCCTTGTCGCCGTTGATCCAGCGGGCACTGGTGAAGTTCGAGCCTTCGAACCGGACGGGCAGGGCGTATTCCTGCTCGATCCGGCTGGCCAGCACGTCGAACTGCAACGCCCCCACCACGCCGACGATGTAGCCCGAGCCGATCATCGGCTTGAAGACCTTCGCGGCCCCCTCCTCGGCGAATTGGGTCAGGGCCTTTTCCAGGTGCTTGGCCTTCATCGGGTCCATCGCGCGGATGGATTGGAGGAGTTCCGGCGCGAACGACGGGATGCCGGTGAAGCGCAGGCTCTCCCCTTCGGTCAGCGCGTCGCCGATCCGCAGCTGCCCGTGGTTCGGAATACCGATGATGTCACCGGCCCAGGCCTCCTCCGCCAACTCCCGGTCGGCGGCAAGGAACAGGACCGGGCTTGCCACCGTCATCGGCTTTTTTGTCCGGACATGGTGGAGCTTCATGCCCCGTTCGAAATGGCCGGAGGCGAGGCGGACGAAGGCCACCCGGTCGCGGTGTTTCGGGTCCATGTTGGCCTGCACCTTGAAGACGAAACCGGTCACTGGGGCCTCACCAGGATCGACCTGCCGCTCGGCCGCCTTCTGCGGTTCGGGTTCCGGCCCGTATTCACCGATTCCGTCCATCAGCTCCTTCACCCCAAAGGAGTTGATCGCCGAGCCGAACCAGATCGGCGTCATCGAGCCGTTCAGGAAGGCCGTCCGGTCGAAGGCGGGAAGCAATTCACGCGCCATCTCCAGCTCGTCATGGAATTTCTGGAGGAGTTCGGCCGGGATATGTTCGGCCAGCTTCGGGTCGTCCACGCCGGAGATCTTGATCGATTCCGCCACCTTGTTCCGGTCGGCGCGGTCCATGATCTCCAACCGGTCGTGAAGAAGGTCATAGGCCCCGACAAACTCCCGCCCCACACCGATGGGCCAGCTGGCAGGGGTCACGTCGATGGCGAGGTTTTCCTG
>NCDS01000214.1 GCA_002280315.1 Rhodobacterales bacterium 32-66-7
CCAGTCGGATAGCGGCCATCGCGGAACAGATCGCGTTCGGCCTCGCGGCGCGTGCGGATCGCGGCGGGTCGGAGCCAGCCCATGAAGGCCTGTGCAGCGGCGGCGCGGTTGCCCGCGTTCAGGTGGCGGGTCAGCGATGCCTTGGCGATCCCACCGGTATTGTAGTGGAAACTGACCAGCGCATCGAACTCGTGCGGCTCCATCCGCACCTTCACCGCGCGCAGAACCTCTGCTTCGTAGGCCACTATGTCGGCACGGAAGAGCCGGAACGCCTCGTGGATCCCGGCGTCGAGATCGGCGGGCATGCCACGCGGCATCCCTGCCGGATCGGGCGGTCCTGCTGAGGCAGTGTGGCCGATGCCGAAGGTCCAGACGTTTTTGACGTCGAGATAAGGTCCGGGCACGAGTCCTTCGTGCCGGACGAGGGCCAGAAGCCCCCGATCAGTCATGTGCATGGGATCACCCGAAGATGGAGGACAGGATCAGGATCAGCGCGGCGACCAGAAGACCGATGCGCAGGCGGTGACTGAACGCCTGTGCCGGATCGGCGGCATCGCAGCGGATGGCGCGCGCGAGACGGAGAAGTTCATGCATCGGGGTTGCCCCCCTTGCTGCCGCGCAGCCGGGCGAGCACGACCTCGATGAAGGCGGGGCCGAAGACACCGACGAGATAGGCGGCCGAACCCGCCGCACCGCCGGCTGGGATTGCCTGCGATGGCAGGCTGAGCCAGGCGGTGATGACCGCCATCGACAGGCTGCCCATCCCCGCCGCGATCAGACCACCGAGCAGGATGTGGCGCAGCGCATCGCGCAGCCGCATCCGGGTGGTCAGCGCATTGGTGGCCCCGCCGAGCGCGCCCCAGGCCGCCAGAATGACGGCGGTAGAGGTTGCCAGATCGCGCAGCACAGCGGCGATGAAGCCAGTTTCTTCGTTCATCGCCGGATCTCCAAGAGCGGGATGGATGTGATCGACCCGAGCCGCTCGAGGTCGAGGGTGACGTCGAGCATGTCGGTGTCGAAGCGAACGGGGACGTCGAATTCGAAGCCGGCCGTGATTGCGACGCCCGCACCGGGGGCGGTGGTGAAGGTGACGCTGCCGGTAGCGGTGTCGACGCTCCAGCCGGTCATCTGCTCGACGCCGTTCAGGGCGACGCGGACGGTTGCTGCCACCGGCTTGGCAATCGCGCGGGTCCAGCTTTGTGCGCCGGACGTGTAGCGCTTCAGCAGGGCGAAGGTGGTGACAGCGCCATTGCCGGTGCCAATGGGCTGGTCGGTCGGGGCGACTGGCTGCGACGGCAGGCAGGATTTGTAATCCGCCCAATCCTTGTAGCGAAACCCGTGCAGGCGGCCGTTGCGCGCTTCGAAGAAGGCCACAACCGCCGCCAGATCGTCGGCGCGGCGGATGCCATAGGCCACATCGTAGCGGCGACGGCTGTTGGCCCAACTGGCGTTGCGCTCCTCGTCGCCAGAGGCCAGTTCGACCACTTGCGTGCGCCGTTGCGGCCCCCCGCGCGCCCCGCGGCTGATGTTGTCGGGGAACCTTAACTCATGGAATGCCATCACATGCCCCTCCGGCCCAGCGAAACAGCACGGGCAATGTCGCTCGCCACTTGCGTGCGCGATTGGCGGAAGCTTTCGGCATCGCGGGCCATGATGGTGACGTTGACCGCAGGCGCGCTGGATTGGCCGTAACCTGCTGCCTCGCGGCGGGAGAGCACGCGCTCGCCCTTCTGCAAGATCGCCGGAACCTCGTCTGGCTTGATCCCGGCCCAGCCGCCCGCATGCATGCGCGGAGCACCGGCGAAGGCCATGGCTGGGACCATGCGGCTCGGGCCCGGCGATCCGACCATGCCACCCGCATGAAGGATGTTGGCGAAGATCCCGCCCGCGCCGCCAAGCGCGCCTGATAGCGCGTTGGCGATCGGCCCGAGGATGAAAGTCCTCGCCGCCAACTTGGCCAGATCGGCAATCATGGAGGTGACCAGATCGCGGAAGTCGAGCTTGCCGGTCTTGACGAACTCGCCCACGGCGTTCTCGGCGGACGTGAAAGCCCCGACCAGCGCGCTCCCGATATCACCGCCGATGTTGCGCGCCTTGTTGGCATAGTCGGCGAGTGCCGCAGTGACTGCGCCCCATCCGGTCGCGGCTTGGTCGGCCCCTGTGGCTGCTTCAGCCCCGGCTTCGCGCGCGGCTGCGCCTGCACTTCCGGCAGCAGCTGCAGTGTCGTCCAGTTCGGTGTTCAGGGCATCCGCCGAACTGGCGGCATCTGCCAACGCCGTTTCGGCATCCGATCCGGTGCCGGTCACCGCATCGCGCAGCGCTTGCCAACTGGCCAGCGGACGGCCTGCGGCATCGGCCAGCATGCCTGCGGCCTCGCGATAGCCGTCGGCCCGGCCACGCGCATCGTCGGCCATCGCGCCAAGCCCGAGGTCGGGAGGCTCGAGATAGGTCTGGGACAGCGCGGCTGAGAAGGCATCGGCTGCAGCAGCCCCGGCCGCTGTCGCCGCACCCTCGAACGGGTTGCCGATCCGCGCCAGTTCCACCGGGTCAAGCGTGCCGATCCGCACCCCACCCTCGCCGACGGCCCAGTCCGGCAGAAGGTCCAGCGCGGCGTTCAACCCGTTGATGAAACTGTTGATCCGGGTGACAACGCCGTTCAGCATAGCCTCGACGCCAGAGATCAGCCCGTTCGCCGCCTGGAAAGAAAAATCGCCAATGGCGCCGGGCAGACTGCCCCAGATTGCCACGGCCGCGTCATAAGCCCCTTGGAAAATCGCAGCCGTCCGGTCCCCGAAACTTATCACTCCCGCGATGGTGCGTTCGAGGGCCGACAGCCCGGCCGCTTTCAATCCTTCCCAGCCAGCGGCCATGTTGGCGAAGGCCGCATCTAGTGACAGGCCGATGCGCGACCAGACCTCCGATGCCAGATCGCCGAGCAGGCGGAACGCTTCGCCGACACCACCAACACGGGTCACAAGTTGCGAGAACTGATAGACCAGTTCTCCCGCGCCAACGATCAACGCCCCGATGCCGGTTCGGATCAGTGCGCCGCGCAGGAAGACCAGCGCCGTGGCAAGGGCGACGGCCAGCCCGGCCACCCAGCGACCCGCCATGAAGGCGGCGAAGGTCGCAACATAAGTGCCGAGCCGCGCGAGGTTGTCGAAGACTGCGGTGATTGCGCCGCCGATCGGCCCGGTGCCGCGCGCCATGTCGGCCAGAGCAT
Source organism: Rhodobacterales bacterium 32-66-7 (assembly GCA_002280315.1). Taxonomy (GTDB): domain Bacteria; phylum Pseudomonadota; class Alphaproteobacteria; order Rhodobacterales; family Rhodobacteraceae; genus Tabrizicola. Next base: position 3,224 of record NCDS01000214.1, read on the forward strand.
TCGCCACCGTTTCCAACGCCGGGGCGACGGCAGCGGTCAGGCGGTTGGTCAGGCCGAGCCAGATCAGGCTCAGCTTGGCGATGGCATCGCCGGTGCGTTCGATCTGCGCAGCGTCGGCCGCGCTGACCGCCACCCCAAAATCCTGCACGTCCTGCGCCGCCTCCCGCAATGTGGCGGCGTCGATGCGCAGAAAGGCCAGTGCGGCGCGATCACCGAAGAGGTCGGATGCCACGGCAGCGCGTTCGGCCTCGGGCACGAACTGGTTCAGTGCCTCCTGGATGGCGACGATGCGCTGGTCGAGCGGCATCGCCTGCAATTCGGCGGCCGTCAGGTTCAGCCGCTGCAAGGCACCAACAGCTGATCCAGACCCAGCTGCCGCTTCGGAAAGCCGCGTAGTCAGTTTCTTCGTTGCCTGTTCGATCTCGCCCATGGAAACACCGGCCAGTTCCCCAGCCCATGTCAGCACTTGCAGGCTTTCCACAGTGGTGCGGAGCGAGGCCGCCATGTCCGCCTGCGCGCCGATCACGTCGAGGCCCGACCGAACCATCGCCACGCCCGCAGCGGCTGCGGCGGCCGTCACCGCAGCCAGTGCGATCCCGGCTTTGCGGGCGAAGCTGCCGAGCCGGGCGTTGGCCAGTTCCATCTCGGCGGAAAGGCGGCCAAACCCGCGTGTGCCAGCCTCGCCGATGCCTTCCAACTCGGCCCGGACCTGGCGGCCACCTTCGGCGACAAGGCGGACACTGACCCGTTTTTCAGCCATGTCCCTCTCCGATCTGTTCGTTCAGTTTGCGCACCATTACCGCCTCGATCTCGGGCAGCAGTTCGGCAGCGATCAGGACGTCGATCCCGAGCGCCTTGGCCAACGCGAGGGCAGCGCCCATGTCCCAGCCGAGCACCGCGCCGGGGATCACACGCAATTGCCCGCCAAGGCGGCCGACCAGATCCCAGACCTGCCAGCCATCTTCTGTCTGTGGCCGGTTCAGTCGCGCGGGGCAGTCGGGGCAGCGCCCTTCGCAGGCCGCGCAGTAGCGGTCGCCCCCGCCGAAGGACCATTCGGCGAGGGCGCGCAGACGTTTTTTTCCGCGTCCAGGATCAGGCCCTTGGCGACATATTGGGTCTGGAACGCCTCGAAGACCGGCCAGATTTCCAAGAGAGCATCGATGCCTTCGGGCGACACGAGCACGGCATCGCCCGCGTCATCGCCGACTCCCTCCCAATCCAGCACCGCCCGCCGGGCTACGGCCTTGGCCATAGCGAGCGCCAGTTCTTCTTGCGTCGCGGTGTCCGGCAACGCTTCGATGGCCGGATCGGCGCGGGCCGAGACCATCAAGGCGGTGGTCAACGGTGCGACATGCAGGCGAAGGCCGGGGGCGAGGGTCAGCCACGCAGGGGCTGCGGTCAGGTTCAGTCTGATCATGGCTCAATAACTCACAACAGTGTTGACGAGGACGGCGGTGCACATGCGGGCGGGGCTGACGGCCTTGGCCGCCTGCCAGTCGAAGGTGGCCTGAATGCCCTGCGGGCCCGGGATTTCGATGCGCGGGCGCGGCAGGTAGACGGCATGGGCGGTGAAGGTGAAGCTGGCGTTGGCGCCGAGGCTCCAGGCGAAGACCAGCTCGCAAGGCGTGCCATCGATGGCCTGCGTGATCAGCGTGCTGTCGGCGAAACGCACCTCTACCCGACCGGTCAGCGCGGCCATGCCGGGATCGGCCCCTTCGATCCGGCCGTCCGAGCGGATGGTCTCGATCCGGTCGAGCCCGTTGGAATAGGTCACCTCGGCCGAGATGACGTTGCCGAGCGGCGAGCCGTTCCGTGTGATAGCCCCGTTGAAATGCCCGAACCGCTGCAGGGACAGCGCTGTTGGCGTGCCAGCGGCCGTGGTGGCCGCGACGCTTTCCCCCTGCGCCACCAGCCGGGCCGTCGCGGTCAGCAGGCCCGAGCGCGCCATCTGCCACGACAGCTGATCGCAGACGCAGCCGGTGTACATCGCATAGCGCGGCACCTCGGGCATTGCCGTCTCGAT
>NCDS01000015.1 GCA_002280315.1 Rhodobacterales bacterium 32-66-7
GGCCGACCCCGCCGGCGCTGCCGCGTCCGGACAGCGAAGGATTGGTCATGAAATAGTCATGCGCATTGAACGGCTCTTCGCCCTCCACGTTGCGCACCCGGTGCGAACTGCCATCGGGCAGCACTTCCCAGCTCTGCTGGTTGTCGCGCAGATAGGCCACCATCATCCGGTCCAGGATCTGCTTATGCACGGTCTGGTTGAGGATGGGAACCATCACTTCCACCCGCCAGTCGAGGTTGCGCAGCATCAGGTCGGCCGAGCTCATGAACACCTTGGCCTTGCGCGACGGCATCCCCCTCGAGCCGTTCCTGCCGCATCTTCTGGAACTTGCCCGCGCCTTCAAGGAATTCGACTTCAAGATCTGGCGCGGCCCGCCGGAAGAGCTTGAGGCCGACCTGAAAGAGGGCAAGGTCGAGATCCTTCTGGGCCCGAAGCCGGAAATGGGCTGGGACCGCTACGAATACTGGCCGCTCTTTCACTGCGACTACAGCATCGTCATGCGCCACGACCATCCCCTGGCGCGCAAGGACCAGCTTGGCATTGACGATCTGCACCGCGCCAGCCTGCTGCACCGGCCCGATTGCGGCGTGTCGACCAACCTTGTCGCCCATCTGGAAACCGCCGGGGTCGAACTGCAACCGCCGCTGGAGTTTGCCCGCGAGGATGATCTGATCGCCTATCTGGCGTCCTCCAACGCCTCGATCGCCTATTTGCCGCGCTATTCGTTTCTGCGCAGCACTCTGGTGCGGCGCGGCTTTGTCGGTCCTGATTGCAGCTTCGAGATGGTTGCAACCACGGTCAGTGGTCGTCAGCGTGGCCCGGCGCTCAGCCTGTTTCTCACTCAGCTCCGCGCGGCGGACTGGACCCCCAAGGTCGCCTGAAGGATCGCCTCGCTTTCCATGCGTGCGCGTGGGTCGGGATCGACGTGGCGCGCCACGATCCGGCCCGCGCCGTCCAGAAGGAAGGTCGCGGTGATCGGCAGGGTGGCGCCATTGCCGATCTGCTCGGCCCCAAGATCGACGTCCAGCCGGGCAAGTTCGTCCTGCAGCGTGTCACCGACCACATAGACCAGCCCCAGCGATGTGGCGAGGGCAAGGTCGACATCGCAAAGCACCGGAAACTCCGCCCCCGCATCCCGCGCGAGCAGGCCGACATTGACCGCGTTCTGCGGTGCGATGGCCGCGATCCGGCAGCCATGCGCCGCCAGATCGGTGCTAAGCTCGGCGAGGGCCTTCATGTTGAGATTGCAGAAATCGCACCAGTAGCCGCGGTGGAACGACAGAAGAACCGGCCCGTCGCCCAATGCCTCGGCCAGGTACCGCACGGACGCTTCCAGGCTGGCCTTGGCCAGGCCCATGGTGTTGTAGTTGGGGATGGTCATGAAAGTCGGCAGCGATCAGGGCAAGCCGGTCGGCCAGCGGACCGCGCATGGCAAGCGCTTTCAAGGCGGCTGGTTGAGGTTCGTCTTCCATGGCGCAAATGCCCCGCGTTTCGGATCAAGGTACCGCATCCGAAGTGTGACGGCAGCAAGAAACTCCATAGCCTGCGCCTATGGAATTCAGCCGCCGGGCGCAGCTTCACGGCAGGGGCGCTTCGGGGCAAGAGTGCGCTCGAAGATTTTGCCGCAGCAGCGCTATTGCCATAGCCGAAAAAGGAACCAAGTCATGCAACCTTCCGTCGCCGTCACCCTGAAACTGGGCCTGGGTCTGGGCCTGGGTATGGGCCTGGCTCTTGCCGCCACCTCGGCCGCGCTGGCCGGGCAATGCCCTGCCGATCAGGTCCTGACCGAACCGCGCGAGATCGAAGAAGCCCCGGATGTCGGCGTTACCCGTCCGGTGCTTCATGCGGTCGACCTGACCGGCTGGCGCGGGATGGGCAGTTTCAATCTTCGCATGCGAATGCTGACGGTGGATGTCGGCGGCACCGTGCCGACCCATGCGCATGACGATCGGCCCTCGATCATCTACGTCGTGTCGGGCGAGATCGTCGAGCATAACTCGTTCTGTGCCGTCCCGATCGTTCACAAGGCCGGCGATTCCACGCCCGAGTTCGGGCAGGGGCATCGGAGCTGGTGGGCGAACAAGACCGACCAGCCGGTGGTGCTGATCTCGGCTGACGTGATCCCGGTCGCGCCCAAGGCCGACGCGGCTCCGATGCCCGATCCGGACATGCCGTGACCGCCAGCACGGCCCTTCCCGGTTCATCCTCGCGGATCGGCGGCGTGCTCCGGTTCCTGTTGATCGCGGTCATCGCCTTTCTGACGCTGGTCGATCTGTTCGCCACACAGGTCATCATCCCCGGCCTTACGCTCCGCTATGGCGTGTCGCCGGCGGTGATGGGGGCGGCGGTCAGCGCCTGCACCCTGGGCATGGCGGCGGCAAGCCTGCTGGTGGCGCTCTACGCCGACCGGATCGACCGGCGGGCGGGGATCGTGCTGGCGCTGGCGCTTTTGTCGGTGCCGACGGTGCTGCTGGCCTGGGCGCCGACGGTCGGCATCTTTGCCGGTTTGCGCATCCTGCAAGGCCTGTGCATGGCCACCGCCTTCAGCCTGACGCTGGCCTATCTGGGTGAGCGGATGACCGGTGCCGCCGCCGCGCGGGCGTTTGCGGCCTATGTGACGGGCAATGTCGCCTCGAACCTGATCGGGCGTTTCGTCGCGTCGGGCGTGGCGGGGGAATACGGTATCGACGCAAGCTTTTACGTCTTTGCCGCGCTGAACATTGCCGGGGCGGCCCTGGTTCTGGCGACCATCCACCGCTCACCCAAGATGAAGCAGGGGATGAACCACGGCCGTTCGGCCAAAAGCGCGGTCGCGGCACATCTGGCCAACCCGCGCCTTCGCGCTGCCTTTGCCTTCGGGTTCTGCATCCTTTTCGTGTTCATCGGCCTCTTCACCTATGTGAACTTTGAACTCGGCGGGCCGCGCTTCGGCCTTTCGATGACCGCGCTTGGCAGCGTGTATTTCGTGTTCCTGCCGTCGATCTTCACCACGCCGCTGGCCGGGGCACTTGCCGCGCGAATCGGGGTCCGCGATGCCACAATTGGCGGGATCGCGCTGGCGCTGATCGGCCTTGGGCTGATGACGCTGGATGTGCTGGTCGCGGTGCTGTTTGGCATGGCGCTGGTCGCGATCGGGACGTTTCTGGCCCAGGCGCTGGCGACCGGGTTCGTCAGCCGCGCGGCAAAGGGGGATCGTGCGGCAGCAAGCGGGCTGTACCTTGCCGCCTATTTCACCGGCGGGCTGGTCGGGGCGGTGATCCTGGGCCAGGTCTACACCGCCTTTGGCTGGACTGCGCTTTCGGCCTGTGTTGCGCTGGTTCTGGGGCTGGCGGCCCTCTTGTGTCGCCGATTTGACAAACTTCCGACTGTAGACTGACCGCACCGCTCCGGTGTGGCGACCGCATCAAGGGGACTTCGACGATGAAAGCCAACGCCACGACGCAGGACAAGCCAGGCATCACCCCAAAGGCGGGGATGCCCGACAAGATCGCCCTCGTCCTGCAGGGCGGCGGGGCGCTGGGCAGCTATCAGGCGGGCGTCTATGCCGCGCTGGCCGAGGCGAACTATCTGCCCGACTGGGTGGCCGGCATCTCCATCGGGGCGATCAACGCCGCCATCATCGCCGGGAACCCGCCCGAAACCCGTGTCCACCAGCTCCGCGCCTTCTGGGAGACGATCACCGACCGCGGGATGAGCTGGGGTGCCGGCTGGCCCATGCCGGGCGGGTTGCCTGCGGGTGGCTTTCCCTTTGGTGGCGCGCTTGGCCAGCGCGCGGCGGCGCAGGCGGCGCTGATGTTCGGCCAGCCCGGCTTCTTTGCCCCGCGCGGGATGATGGACTGGTTCTCTGCCAGGAGGCCGGTCAGTTTCTACGACACCTCCGCGCTCAAGACCACGCTGGAGCGGCTGGTCGACTTCGACCGGATCAACGCGGCCACCGAACCCCGGCTCAGCGTCGGGGCGGTCAACGTCAGGACCGGCCGCTTTGCCTATTTCGACAGCACCAAGACCGCGATCCGGGCCGAACACATCATGGCCTCGGGCGCGCTGCCGCCCGGCTTTCCGGCGGTCGAGATCGATGGGGAGCATTACTGGGACGGCGGCATCGTGTCGAACACGCCGCTCGCCTATGTGCTGGACCAGTTGCCCCGCCGCAGCCGGCTGATCTTTCAGGTCGACGTGTTCCAGGCCCACGGTCAGGTCCCCGCGACGCTGGAAGAGGTGAGCGAGCGCGAAAAGGACATCCGCTATGCCAGCCGGACCCGGATGAACACCGACATCTTCACCGAAAAGCACGAGATGCGCCACGCCATCAACGAACTGATCGAGCTTCTGCCCCCCGAACTTGCCGCCACGCCCGAGGCGAAGCGGCTTTACCGGATGGGATGCGTCACCCAGATGGATGTGGTGCAGGTGATCTATCGCCCGATGGCACCGCAAGGCTCGCAGAAGGATTACGAATTCAGCCGCTCCACCATGGACCAGCGCTGGGCTCAGGGGCTCGAGGATGCGGCCCTGTCGCTGACCGCAGCACCCTGGATGGCACCGAAGACCAAGGAGACCGGCGTCAGGGTGTTCGATGTCTGGCATCATCAGATGGTGGCGGCGCGGGAAGCGCTGCGCGATGCGCCGAAGGCCGGATGACCGGCAATGCGGGTCCAGCCTTGCGGGACCCGGTTGCCAGACGCCGACCCCTGTGCAACCGTTGCCAGTGACGCCCTGCCAATTAGGAAGACACCATGATGCTGACCAATGACTGCGTGATCGTGACCGGAGCTGCGGGCAACCTTGGCTCGGAAGTGGCGCGGACCCTGGCGCGCCAGGGGGCGCAGGTCGTCTGCGTCGACCGCGAGGCCCGCCGCTTCGAGGTGGATGGCGACGGGATCGACCCGGACCGGCTGCATTGGATCACCGGGCTTGACCTTTCCGACCGCGCCGCCGCCACCGAGATGGTGGCCCAGGCCGTGGCTCGCTTTGGCCGGATCACGGGCCTGGTGAACTGCGTCGGCGGTTTTGCCACCGGCCGCCTGATGGCCGAAGCGGCGGACCAGTGGGACCAGATGATGACGCTGAACGCCAAGGTGGCGATGGTGACGACCGTTGCCGTCCTGCCCGCGCTGATGGAGGCCGGTTCTGGTCGGATCGTGCATATCGCCGCCGCACCGGGCAACAAGGCGGCGGCGGGGCAGGCGGCCTATGCGGCCTCGAAGGCCGCCGTGATCCGGCTGGTCGAGGTGATTGCAGCGGAACACCGCGCCGACCGGATCACCGCCAACTGCATCCTGCCCGGCACGATCGACACCAAGGCCAACCGCGCCGCGATGCCGAACGCCAAGCCGGATGTCTGGATCTCGCCCGCGTCGATCGCCGAGGTGATTGCGTTCCTCATCTCGCCCGCCGGGGCGGTGGTGACCGGGGCTGCGATTCCGGCGACCGGACTGCTCTGAACGGAGGCGGTGGCCGGGATGGATCAGGTTCTGGTCAGTTTGACGGGCTATGGCGCGGTGGGGGCGCTGGTGGCGGTGGTGTTCCTCCTTTGGGGCATCGACCGGATCGACCCGGCGGCGCATGGGGCCTGGCTGGTCCGGCCTCTGTTGGTGCCGTCGGTCGTGGTCCTTTGGCCGGTGGTCCTGGTGCGCTGGATCGCGCTTGAACGGCAACGGGCCAGCGGCAGGAGCCCGGAATGATCCAGAGCCAGCGCAAACTGCATCTTCGCATCTGGATCGTGCTGGCGGTCTTTCTGCCGGTTGCGGCGGCCGTCATCCTGTCCCTGGCCGCCAGCACTGTGGTCGAACGCGCCCCGGTCCGCCTTGCCCCGCCTGCAACAACTGGGGTCGAGGGATGAGCCACGCCTACAAGCCCGTCCTCTGGAACCGGACCAAGCTGATCTATGATGCCTTCCTTCTGGTCGGGATCGGGGCCTATCTCTGGGTCTTCATGACGCTGGCGCCGATGCTGTCAGCCGCTGCCGCCCTGGTCGAGGCGCCGATCTGGAAGATGCGCGCCTTCGGCAGTTGCGCCTTCATCCTTCTGTCCATCATCCTTGCCATCGGTCCCCTGGCCCGGATCGACGCGCGGTTCCTGCCGATCCTTTACAACCGCCGCCATTTCGGCGTGATCACCGCCGGTGTGGCGATCCTGCATGCGAAAGCGGTGCTGGACTGGTATTTCGCCTTTGCGCCGATCTCGAAGGTCGATGCGCTGTTCATCTCGAACACCAGCTTCTTTCAGGTCATCGGCTTCCCGTTCGAGCTGTTCGGGATGCTGTCCCTTGCCATTCTGGTGGTCATGGCACTGACCAGCCACGATTTCTGGCTGTCGTTCCTGACGCCCCGGGTTTGGAAGGGCCTCCACATGCTGGTCTACGTCGCCTATGGCTCGGTCATCCTGCATGTGGCGCTGGGCGCTTTGGTCGGGGGGGGCAATCCGGTGACGCTGATGGTGGTTGCGGCCTCGCTCATCATCCTCATCACGCTGCACCTGCGTGCCGGGCTGGCCGAGGCGCGCAAGGACAAGGTCTTTGCCGATGCGCCGGTGGCGGGGGCCTGGGTCGCCTTCGGCCAGGTGGACGATTTCATCGAAGGCCGCGCGCTGATGGGGTCCGGCACGGCGGGTGAACGGATCGCCGTCTTCAAGTTCAAGGGGCGGCTTTCGGCGTTGTCGAACGTCTGTTCGCATCAGGGCGGCCCGGTGGGCGAGGGGAAGGTGGTCCTTGGCCTCGTGACCTGCCCCTGGCACGGCTATCAGTACCGGCTGGAGGATGGCTGCTCACCCCCGCCGTTCAAGGAACGGATCAGGAAGTACCGGGTGCGGGTGATGAACGGGACGGTCTGGGTCGATCCGACCCCCTTGCCGCTGGGAACGGTGGTCGAGCCTTATCCGATCCCGAAAACCGCCAATCCAGTGATCGCCAACCCGGAGATATCTGGCCCAGAGACCTCGAGCCCGGATGCGCCCGACACCGCCACCAAAGGGGGGCACTGACATGAGTGCAAAGCCGAAGGACCCGTTCTTCGTCGGCTATTTCAAGAAGGTCCCGCCGACCTTGCGCGCCTTTGCGCTGCAAACCGGGGCGGCGGTCGTCGGGCTTTTGGTGGTGCTGGCCTTCCTTGGCCCGATGGGCACCATCGACCCCGGCGCCGGGCGCTATGCCAATGACCTGCGCGGTGGCACCCTGACCGGGGTGATCGAGGATTTGCCCTATCCGATCCTGCGGGTGCCTGGCGCGGGGGACACCCCGGCGCGGGCGGTGCTTCTGGGCGGGCAGGACAAGGTCGGCGCGCAGGACCGCGTCGCTGTCGGGGCCGAAGTGATCGAGGTTGGCGGCGTCTTCGTCCGGCGCGGCGATCTTGAGATGTTGCTGATCAGCGGCGGTGGCGTGAAACCTGCCGCTCCTCTGCCGGGATTTGTACCGGCGGCAGTCGAGGATCTGGGTCGCTGGCGCCTGACCGGTGAGATTTGTGACGGCAAATGCTACGGCGGTGCGATGAAGCCGGGGCGGGGTCTGGCGCACAAGGCCTGCGCCAACCTCTGCATCATCATGGGCCTGCCGCCGGTTCTGGTGATGGCGCTGCCGGTCGAAGGTTCGACCGTGGTGCTGCTTGCCGATGCCGATGGCGGGCCGATGCCGGATGCGCTTCTCGACCTGACCGCGCGGCCGATCCAGCTGGAGGGCCAACTGGAACGGCGCGATGATCTCATGATCTTCCGCATCGACGAGGGATCGGTGCTGCCGATGTAGGCTAGCGCCGCCCTTGGCTCAGCACGCGAAACGCCAGCGGGGCCAGCACGATGATGAACAGGATGCGCACCACGTGATGGAGCGCCACAAAGGCCACATCCGCGTTGATCGCAAGTGCTATCAGCCCCATCTCGGTCATGCCGCCCGGGGACAGCGCCAGAAGCCCGGCATCGACGCTGGTGCCGATCACCCCGCGCATCACCACCGATCCCAGAAGCGCAAGCCCCAGCGTCAGCCCGGTCGCACCGATGCACAACGCCAGCGCCGGGCCAAGCGTGCGCGCGCTGATGCCCAGAAACCGGCACCCCAGCACCGTGCCAAGGATCACCTGCGCCAGAATGACCACCAGCCCCGGCGGCGCGCTGGCCGTCACGCCCGACAGATGCAGAAGCGCCGACAGGAACAGCGGCCCCAGAAAGGTAGGTGCGGGCCAGCGCAGCCAGTTGCCCAAGAGGCTGCCCAGCACCGCCGCCGCAAGCAGAAGGGCGATGTCGATCCCCGTCAGCGGTACCGCAGGGCCGGGCGGGGCAGAGCCTACGGCATAGCCCTCGACATACCGAAACCAGAAGGCGATTACTGCGATGGTGACCACGATCCGCAGGCTGTGGGCAAGGATGATCGGCACCGGTTGCGCCCCGTTCGCCTCACCGATCTCGATCATCTCGGTCAGGCCGCCGGGCATGCCGGCGAAATAGGCGGTGACCCAGTCCAGCCGCCCGATGAAGTGGTAGAACGGCACCACGACCAGTGCGACCGCCACGCAATAGACCGACAGGATCGACAGCGACACCGCCCAGGACCCGGCCTGCGCAACCATCTCGGGCACGAAGCCCGAGCCGAGGAGGACGCCGATCACCGCCACCACCGGCGAGCGTAGCCGGTTCGGCGCCAGGACCGGCACCCCTGCGACCGCCGCGATCATGGTGGCGAACAGCGCGCCCAGCATCCAGGGCAGCGGCAGCCCAAGCGCGTGGAACGCCGCCCCTCCGACGGCCCCGGTGGCCAGGGCGAGTGCGACGCGGGGCAGGCTGGTCATCATGGTCTTTGTCCGTCTTGCGGGGCCCAAGGGGCGGCTGAACTATGGGCCGGGCCGCTTGCGCTTGACAAGACGCGGGCAGCGCCTTCACGGCAATGACATGATCTGCGGGCAAGAGGGTGCGCTGGCTCTTCGGCCGTCGCTTTGCCCCAGCCCCCTAGCCCAGCCCTGTGAAGATGGTACCATGACCGAAACGCGCCCCATGACCGATCCGATCCTGCTTGAGGGGGCCGATGTCGTCCTCCTCGACCGGATGGCAAAGGTCAGCGTCCGGGTCGAGGGTGGGGTCGTCACCGCCATCGACGGGGCGCGTGACGGGGCGCGGGTGATCGACGCCAGCGGCCAGGTGCTTGCCCCGGCCCTCGTCGACATCCACGGCGATGCGTTCGAGCGGCAGTTGATGCCCCGCCCCGGCGTGATGATCCCGACCGAGGCGGCGCTTCTGGAAACCGACCGCCAGCTTGCCGCCAACGGTATCGCCACCGCCTATCACGCCCTGACCCTGGGGTGGGAGCCTGGCCTCCGCTCGGTCGCCATCGGTCAGGAGGTGATCGACAGCCTTGCCCGCCTTGCCCCCCGCCTGACGGTCGACAACCGGGTGCAACTGCGGTGGGAGACGTTTTGCTTCGAAGCCCTTCCCCTGATCGAGGCGGCGCTCGCCGGGCCGAACCGCCCCGCGCTTGCCTTCAACGACCATACCACCATGGGCGTCCTCGATCCGTCCTGCCCGTTGCAGACCCGGCCCTTCGACCATGACCCCGCCCTGCCGGTGGTCGACATGACCAGCGCGGAGTTCGCCGCCAAGATGGAGCCGCGCGCCAGACGATCGGGCATGGAGGTGGAGGCGTTCGTTGCGCTGACGCAGGCGATGTGGCAGCGGCGCCCCGACGTGCTTGCCGCCATCGACCGCGCGGCACAGGCCGCAAAGGCCGCCCGTGCCCCGATGCTGAGCCATGACGACAGCCAGGCCGAAACGCGGGATTTCTACCGCCGCCACGGTGCCAGAATCTCCGAATTCCCGATGAACCCCACCGTCGCCCGCGCCGCGCGCGCGGCTGGCGACTGGATCGTCTTCGGTGCGCCGAACGCGGCACGGGGCGGCAGTCACCTCGGCTCACCCGGGGCGGCGGATATGGTGGCGGCGGGGCTTTGCGACATACTGGCGTCGGATTACTACTATCCGGCGATGCTTGCCGCCGTGGCGCGGCTGCGGGCGGACGGCGTGGGCACCTTGCCCGACCTCTGGAAGCTGATTGCCGCCAACCCCGCCGAAAGCCTTGGCCTTCCCGACCGGGGACGGATTGCGGTTGGCCTGAGGGCCGACCTCGTGCTGCTGGAGTGGCCCGAAGGCGAGGTGCCGGTGGTACGCCGCACCTACGTTGCCGGGCGAAGCGCCTATGCCGCCGAAAGAAGGGGGTGACGCCGACTCCGCGCCTTAAAACCGCCCCGACCGGTTTTCCGTTCCCCTCCTGTCGAAGAGTTTCGCACATCCGCAACCGGACCGCAGGCGGCATCGGACCCGACCCGCAATGAAGCCACGCTTTGTCCCAAAAGATGTCGCAGAGCGGTTTCAATCCTTCCCCAGCAGCCCTAGGTTAACGCGGGCCAGCCGATCCCCGGGGGAAAGCCATGAAGATCAAGATCGTCTCGAACCAGTTCCCGATGTTCCAGCCGACCGGGCTGGAAGATGTGAAGGACCCCTGTCCGGTGTTCGACGGCAAGCTTTGGCACATGTTCGGCTCGGGCGGGACGGTGACGGTGGAATCCTGGAAGATCTATCACGCCACCGCCCCGGCGCTGGAAGGGCCCTGGACCCAGCATGACCTGATCGAGCTTCCGGTGATCGGCTCCGGGGTGGCCGCCCCCGGGGTGATCTTTGACGAGGGTCTGTTTCACATGTTCATCCAGACCGAGTTCATGAAGCTTGGCGGCACCTGCGAGCATCTGGTGTCCGAGGATGGCTACACCTGGACCGCCCGCCCCCCCGCGCTCGAGGCTTTGCCCGGCACGAACGAGGATGGCATCTACGACCCGCATCCGGCCGTCATCGCCGGGGTGAAATACATCGTCTATGCCGGGATGCCGCGCTTTGTCACCGTGCCGCAGCCCGACGTGTTTCTCGCCCGCAGCCGCTCGGGCAGTTGGGATGGCCCGTGGGAGCGGATGGGCAAGATCCTTGACCACGAGGAGATCCCGCACCACAACGCGCGCGCCGACCCCGATTACGAATGGGGCATCGAAGGACCGCAACTGGTCGAACTTCCCGATGGCCGCATCCTTCTGAACGCGACCTGTTTCCTGCCCCTGCGGCAACGCGGCTCGCGCCAGCGGGTGTTCCTTGCGGTGTCCGACCGGGTGGAGGGGCCGTATCATACCCTTGGTCCGGTCCTTGACCCGGTGGAGCCGGGCGAGAACGGCCATTCGACCGTCCTTGTGATCAATGGCGAGGTGGTGGTGTTCTACCAAAGCCGGGTGGCCGCGACGCAGCACCGCTGGCGCTACGGCATCCTGCGCGGCCAGATGCAGGACGCAGGCACCACGGTCGACGCGGCCTGAGCGCGGCCTGAGCGTGGCCAGAGTGCAGCCCGAGCGCCGCCTTAGGGAACGAAGCACGTGACCCTGCCGTTGTCCTGCAAAGCACCTTGGCAGGAGTTTCCCCATGCACCGTTCCATCTTGGCCATCGCCCTTGTTGGCGCATTTCCCGCCCTGGCCCAGACCTCGAACGACGACATGCCCGCCATCGAGAACTGGTGGGACGAGGTCGGAGCCGATTTCTTCGGCGAGGCGACCTTGCAGGAGCCGCGCCCGGAGTATGAGATCCGCGCACAATGGACCGGTCTCAGCGCCGATGACCAGGCCGCCGTGCGCGCGCGCTGTGCGACCATGGCGGGCGCGGGGGAAGGTGCTCCGGTCCCTTCGACCCAGGAAGGCTCGGAAGACAACGCCCCGGACACGAGCGCCGTCGAAAAGGCTGACGGGGCCGAGACCGGCCTTGTCGCCCCCGAAACCGGCGGCGCGGGGCTGCCCCAGGATGACGAGACGACCACCGGTTCGGTGAACGGGCAAGAGGTGCAAGAGGCCAGCCCCTCAAACGAGCCGGCGGAGTATACCGGGCTTGCGGGCCGGGTGGACGAAGACACCCCGCTGGTCCTGATCTGCGACCTGATCAAGGAGCTTTAGCCTAGCGTCTGTCGCGTTCCGACAGGTCGTTGTGCAGCGCGGTTGCGGCAATCGCGGCCTGTCCCATGGCAACGCCGATCTGGTCCAGCGCCTCGGTCAGGTCGCCCACGGCATAGACGCCGTTGACGCTGGTCCGCTGGCGCGCATCGACCTTTACCAGCCCGTCGTCGGTCAATCGCACACCAAGTGCGGCGGCAAGATCGGTGCAAGGCGTCGTGCCAAGCGCCGCGTAAAGCGTGTCGAAGGTCAGAACCGCGCCGCTGACCAGCGTCGCCACCACTTCGGTTTCCGTCAGGGCAAGGTCGGCCAGCGGCGCATCGGCCACCGTGACATCGGCGCTGTAGATGTAGCCTGCGGGCGCAATCAGCGTCACATCGGACGAAAACTGCCCCAGAAACCGCGCCTCGTTCGCCCCGTGCCGCCCGGCCCCCAGAACCGCGATCCGCATGTCGCGCGCTTCGTAGCCATCGCAAACCGGGCAATAGCGGATCAACCCCTGTGCCAGAGCACGGGCATGATCGGCCTCGGACAAGGGAGGGCGGTGATTGGTGACCCCGGTCGCCAGCACGAGCGCGCGCGCCCGGTGGCTTTGGCCATTGGTGACGACGCGGAAACCGGCATCGTCCACCGCGATGCTGACCGCGCGCTCGGGCAGGATGCTGGCCCCGTACCGCTCCGCGCTCGCCCGCATGTGGTCCAGGAGGTCCGGACCGGCGATCCCGTCGGGGAAGGGCGCGAAATTGTGCGTCGCAGGGATCAGCCGCGCGCGCCCGCCGCCCGCGTCAAGGACGGTCACGCTGCGGCGAAACCGGGCGAGGTACAGGGCGGCGGTCAGCCCAGCCGGTCCGCCGCCGATGATGATGCAATCGAGCATGAGATTGAGCCGACTCCTGAAAAAGGCCCACCGCGCGGGTGGGCCTGCGTTTTGCGGAACGGGGGAGCGGCGGGGTCAGCCGCCGGGACGCAGGACGACCTTGATCACCCCATCCTCCCGCTCGCTGAACTTCTTGTAGAGGTCCGGCGCGTCCTCCAGCCCGGCGATATGGGTGACGACGAAGCCGGGATCGATCCTGCCCGCCTCGATCAACTCCAGAAGCGGCTTCAGGTAGGCCTGCGTATGGGTCTGCCCCATCCGGAAGGTCAGCCCCTTGTTCATCGCAGCGCCGAAGGGCAGTTTGTCGACCATGCCGACATAGACCCCGGGGACCGAGATCGTGCCGCCCTTGCGGCAGCTGTAGATCGCCTCGCGCAGGACATGCGGCCGGTCGGTTGCGAGGCCGACCATGGTCTTGGCCTTGTCATAGATCGCGTCGGCCGAGCCGTGGCCCGCAGCCTCGCAGCCGACGGCGTCGATGCAGCGGTCCGGGCCGCGACCGCCGGTGCGCACCATCAACTCGTCATAGACATCGACATCGCTGAAGTTGATCGTCTCGGCCCCGCCCGCCTCGGCCATGGCCAGCCGTTCGGGGACCTCGTCGATCGCGATGATCCGGCCCGCGCCCATCAGCTTGGCCGAGCGGATCGCGAACTGGCCGACCGGACCGCAACCCCAGATGGCGACGGTATCGCCATCCTCGATCCCGGCGTTTTCGGCGGCCATGTAGCCGGTGGGAAAGATGTCGGACAGAAACAGCGCCTGTTCGTCGGTCATGCTGTCGGGCACCTTGATCGGCCCCACGTCTGCCATCGGCACCCGCAGATATTCCGCCTGACCGCCGCTGTAGCCGCCCATCATGTGGCTGTAGCCAAAGAGGCCGGCCGGGGAGTGTCCCATCGCCTTGATCGCCACCTCGGCATTCGGGTTGGTGCGGTCACAAAGGGAAAAGAGGCCCTTCTGGCAGAACCAGCATTGCCCGCAACTGATGTTGAACGGCACCACGACCCGGTCGCCGACGCGGAGGTTGGTCACCTCGGAGCCGACCTCCATCACCACGCCCATGTTCTCGTGACCCAGGATATCGCCCCGCTCCATCGTCGGGACGACCCCGTCGTAAAGGTGCACGTCCGAGCCGCAGATGGCGCAAGCGGTGATCTGGATCACCGCGTCGCGCGGATGTTCGATCTTCGGGTCGGGGACGGTATCGACGCGCACATCCTTCTTGCCGTGCCAGCAGAGCGCGCGCATCTAGCGCAGCCCCTGGTCGATATCGCGACCGTAATCCTGACCCGGCTCCAGACCCGAGTCTTGGCCCGAGTCTGGGCCCGAGTCCTTACCGGCATCCTCGGCAGCCTCAAGCTCGACGAAGCGGCGGGTCAGCTGTTCGAGGTTCTGGTTGAACCAGTCGGCCATCGCCACCTCTTCGCTCAGCGAAAGCTCAAGGTTGAGGCACAGGTCCGCCCGGCCCGCCATCTCGGCCACGACCATCAGCGAGCGGTAGGTGGCGATTTCCAGATGTTCGGTCATCATGTCGGCAATCACCGCCTTGATCACGCCATCGTCGCTCAGCCCCTGGACCGAGGATTGCCCGCGCCCCATCACGCTGAGGAAGGTGTCCTTCATCATCGACGGCGCGCTGCCGCAGGATTCGAGCGCCGTCTGCAGGCGGCGGACCTGTTCTTCGGTCTCTTCGATGTGCTGGGCCACCCTTGCGTGGAGGTCGGGCAAGCCCTCGATCAGGTCAAGCTGCGGTTCAAGGACGGCGATGACCTGCTTTTCCAGCGCATGGGCGTTGCGGAGGTTGGTGATCAGAATGTCATGCGCGGTGGCCTGCAATTGGGTGCGCGGGGTTGTCGTGGTGTCCATGGGCCTGCCTTTCCTTTGGATGTGTCCTTCGGTGTTTCCCTGCAACGCCGCCCCAGGCCGCGCGTTCCAAGCCGAAGCGGCGGTTTCAGGGTGGGTGAAGCGGATGCGGGCGGACGGGACAGGGGCTCGCCTACCGTTTCGTTGGTCAGGGCGTGAAATCAGAAAAACCGCCCTGTTCCCCATGCCGTCGCGTCTGATTGACACGCCCGCACCCGCTTCGTGACATCAACCCGTCGCGGCGGTTGGCGGTGCCGGCGCGCGCCCTCACGGCGGATCACGAACAGGTGCTGGTGGCCAGGATCGGCATGGTCAGCCAGACCGCCGCAACCAGCGCCGCGACACCCAGGATGACAGAAGTGGACTGCACGAAGCGGGAGGGCGCGGGCAGCCGCAGCAGAAGCCACAGGCAAAGTCCCTGCGCCGCCACCCCGGCAATTGCCGTTGCAAGAAGAAAAACGCTCGCCTCAAGCCCCGGCGGCCAGTGGCGGGAGCAGGTGATCCCGTGCAGACCGTAAAGGGCGGAAAAGCCGATGACCCACAGCGTGAACGGTGCCGAAAGGCGCAGGATCGCGGTCATCCGAAGCCCCCCGGCAACCAGGCCGCCGTCAGGGCCATCAGGCTGGTGAGCGCGGTGAAATCGGCCCAAAGCGACACGATCCGCGCTTCGCCGAACCTGCGGGGCGAGGTGTATCCGGCCCAGACCCGCGCGATCAGATAGCCCAGCATGATCAAGCATATCGCAGCGTGCAGCCCGACATTCCCCGCCAGAAGCCACAGCGTCGCGTCATAGGCATGCCCGGCGGGATCGGGCCGGGCGACAAGGATGCTTGCCGCTGCCCCGATCAGGGCCAGGGCCCCAAGCGCCGCCAGAAGCACGCCGGGCCAGGCGACCCCACCCCGCCGGATGGCCGCGGTGGCAAGCCGTGGCCCCGCCACCAGCGCCGCAGCGCCAAGAAGGGCGGCCGCAACGCTCCAGCCTTCAGCCACCAGATAGGACGGCGGTGGCCAGTTCGGCGCAATGGTCCACAGGAACGCGTAGCCAAACAGAAGCGAGCCGAAATGCACCCCATCGGCCAGAAGCAGGAACAGCGACCCCCACCACCCCGGCGGATCGGCGCTTTCCGAGGCGAGGGGCAGTCTTGCGCCATGCCCGGCGTCGACCAACCCCTCATCCTTGCGCGCGCCAAGGCCCCAGGCCCAGATGAGCGCGAGCACCACCACCCCCACCAGCGCCACCCCCGACAGCCAGTAAATACTGACCAAAGGTGCCAGGAACGAGGTGCTCGTCACCACGGCCAGAAGGAACGGCAGCACCGAATTGCCCGGCAGGACCGCAACCTGTGACGGCTCTCCCATCGCGGTCGAGACGATCAGCGTTTCGCGTCGGTTGCGGCTGGTGTCGGCAAGGTACCCCTCGCCCCGGGCGATCCTGTGGCCAAGGTCGGGGTCATCCTGCAACGGATAGCGGCCCCGCACGATCGGGACCGAGGCAAAGCCATAGGGCGGCGACGGATTGGGCGCCGCCCATTCCAGCGTGCCCGCCCCCCAGGGATTGCGCCGCGCGCGGACCGAGGTGAAGGCGTTCACCGCCACATCAAGGATGATCAGCGCAAAACCGAAGGCCATCACGAAGGCGGCGACCGAGGCCGTCAGGTTCAGCCACCCCCACCCGTCCGCCCAGTCATAGCTCGAGATGCGCCGCCGCATCCCCAGAAGCCCCGCGACATGAACCGCAAGAAAGGTGACG
>NCDS01000016.1 GCA_002280315.1 Rhodobacterales bacterium 32-66-7
TACCTCCGCCACCTTTGCGCGGGGGGGCAGGGCGGCACATCTCCTGGTACCGCTCAGGATCGTCTGGGGGGTGTCAAGGGCGCTTTGGTCGCAGACCATCGACCGGCCTGCGGTGGTGGTGGGCTTCGGCGGCTACCCCTCCATCCCCGCGCTGACGGCGGCCTGGGTGCTGCGGCGGCCCCGGATGCTGCATGAACAGAACGGAGTCCTGGGCCGGGTGAACCAGGTCTTCGCCCGCCGGGTCGACAAGGTCGCCTGCGGGACCTGGCCCACCGCCCTGCCCGCTGGTGTGGTGGGCGAGCCGACCGGCAACCCCGTGCGGCAGGCGGTGCTCGACCGTGCCGCCGCGCCTTATATTCCGCCCGGCGACTACCCGATGGCCCTTGTCGTGATCGGCGGCAGCCAGGGCGCGCGGATCCTGTCCGAGGTGGTGCCGAAAGCCGTCGCCGCCCTGCCCGAAGCCCTGCGCGACCGCTTGCGCGTCGCCCATCAGGCGCGGGATGAGGATGCGACCGAGGCGACAAGACTTTATGCCGAGGCGGGGGTCCGGGCCGAGGTGGAGCCGTTCTTCACCGATATCCCCCGGCGGCTGTCCGAGGCGCAGCTGGTGATCAGCCGCTCCGGTGCGTCCTCTGTCGCGGATATCAGCGTGATCGGGCGGCCGTCGATCCTTGTGCCCTATGCTGCCGCGACCGGTGATCATCAACGCGCCAACGCGCGCGGGCTGGTCGATGCGGGGGCGGCGGTGCTGATGCCGGAAAACGCGCTTGACGCAAGGACGCTGGCACGGCACATCGCCGCAATTCTGGATAACCCGGCAGCGGCCGAGGCGATGGCCCGGAACGCGCTGTCGGTCGGTCGGCCCGACGCAACCGACCGTTTGCTGGCGCTGGTCGAAGGCCTTGGAGGGCAAAGATGAACGCAGCCACGAAGCTTCCGCTGGAACTCGGCCCGATCCACTTTGTCGGCATCGGCGGGATCGGGATGTCGGGCATCGCCGAGGTGCTGATGACGCTCGGCTACCAGGTGCAGGGGTCGGATGCGAAGGCGTCAAAGATCACCGACCGGCTGGTGAAACTGGGGGCTACGTTCTTCGAAGGCCAGAAGGCCGGGAATATCGGCGAGGCGGCGGTTGTGGTCATCTCCAGCGCCATCAAGAAGGGCAATCCGGAGCTGGAAGAGGCGCGGCGTCGGAAGCTGCCCGTGGTCCGCCGGGCCGAGATGCTGGCCGAACTGATGCGCCTGCGGTCCAACATCGCGATTGCCGGGACGCATGGCAAGACGACGACGACGACGATGGTGGCGACCCTCCTCGACAAGGGCGGGTTTGATCCCACGGTCATCAATGGCGGGGTGATCCACGCTTATGGCTCCAACGCGCGGGCGGGCGCGGGGGAGTGGATGGTGGTCGAGGCGGACGAAAGCGACGGCTCGTTCAACCGCCTGCCCGCGACCATTGCCATCGTGACCAACATCGACCCGGAGCATATGGAGCATTGGGGGACCTTCGATGCCCTGCGGAAGGGGTTCCTCGATTTCGTGTCGAACATCCCGTTCTACGGGCTGGCGGTCTGCTGCACCGACCACCCGGAGGTGCAGGCGCTGGTCGGCAAGGTGACCGACCGCCGGGTGGTGACCTTCGGCTTCAACGCGCAGGCCGATGTGCGGGCGCAGAACCTGACCTACCAGAACGGCGTGGCGCATTTCGACATCGCCTTGCAGGCCGAGGAGACGGTGATCGAAGGCTGCACCCTGCCGATGCCGGGGGATCACAACGTCTCGAACGCCCTCTCTGCCGTCGCGGTGGCGCGGTATCTGGGGATGAAACGGGACGAGATCCGCGAGGCCCTTGCCGCCTTCGCGGGCGTCAACCGCCGCTTCACCAAGGTGGGCGAGGTCAACGGCGTCACCATCATCGACGATTACGGCCATCACCCGGTGGAGATCGCCGCCGTCCTGAAAGCCGCGCGGCAGGCGACCAAAGGCCGGATCATCGCGGTCCACCAACCCCACCGCTATACCCGGCTGTCCAACCTCTTCGACGACTTCTGCACCTGTTTCAACGACGCCGATGTGGTCGCGATTGCCGAGGTCTATGCAGCGGGCGAAGACCCGATTGCGGGGGCCAGCCGCGATGATCTGGTGGCAGGGCTGATCGCGCACGGCCACCGCCATGCCCGCGCCCTTCTGGATGAGGCGGACCTCGCCCGGCTGGTCAAGGAGCAGGCCCGGCCCGGCGACATGGTGGTCTGTCTTGGCGCAGGGACGATCAGCGCCTGGGCCAATGCCCTGCCCGCCAAGCTGATCGGCGCTGCAGCGTGAGGGCCAAAATCCTTCGAAGGATTTTGCAAATTCCTTCGAAGGAATTTGGCCCGGGCGCGGCTATCGGTTAACCTTCCGGGATGAGCACACCCCTGATCCTTGGCTGTCTGTGGGTCGTCGCCTCGGCCATCGTGGCGATGCTGCCGATGCGGGCGCAGATGCTGCCGGGGCTGAGCCTGCTTGTTTCCGCCCCTGTCCTGCTGGTCTGGATCGGCTGGGCGCATGGCTGGATCTGGCTTGCTCTCGGCCTTTTCGCGTTCCTGTCGATGTTCCGCAATCCGTTGCGCTACTTCCTCCGCCGCGCCCTTGGCCGCCCCGCACCCCTGCCGCCGGAGTTGAAGCAGTGACGCTGCCGTTGACCTTGTGCCTGGTCTGGCTGATCGCGGCGAATGTGATCGGGATGTTTCCCTCGCGCGATTATCACTGGCGGGCGGCCTACGCGCTGATCGCCATCGGCGTGCCGCTGCTGGTCTGGGTGACCTGGGCGGGCGGACTTTTGGTCGGGGGGCTCGTGTTCGCGGCGGCGGCGTCGATCCTGCGCTGGCCGGTGATCTTTGCCTGGCGCCGGGTCAGGCGCATCTTCGGATGGCCGTAATGGTCGGACCGATGGCGGGCATCGGCATCGCGGGCGCGCTCGTGGCGGCGGTCATCGCCTGGGCCGTGGCGCGGAGGTATGGCTGGCGCGTCGGGCTGATCGTGCCGCTCCTGGCGCTGGTGTCGCTGATAGCCCTTCTGTGGCAGGCGCGGCTTTTCAGCCTGAGCGACGGTTTCACCCTTGCCGCCACCGCCCTGACCGTCACCGGCCCGACCCTGGCGGGGGCGCTTCTGGGGCTGATGCTGGCAGCCCGCAAACGCTAGCGGGCTTGCAGGCACAAAGGCATCCCGGATAATCATGCCCCATGACCGACCTTCCCACCCCGCGCGGTGCGCTGACCGCGAACCGTCCGCTGGCTGATCTGACCTGGCTGCGGGTTGGTGGCCCGGCGGATTGGCTCTTTCAACCGGCGGATGAGGCGGATCTGGCCGAGTTCCTGGCGGCGCTGGACCCGGCGGTGCCGGTGTTTCCCATGGGGGTCGGGTCAAACCTGATCGTGCGCGACGGCGGCATCCGGGGCGTGGTGATCCGGCTGGGGCGGGGGTTCAACGGCATTTCGGTCGAAGGGGACATTGTGACCGCCGGGGCCGCGGCGCTGGATGCGCAGGTGGCCAAACGTGCGGCCGAGGCGGGGTTGGACCTGACCTTTCTGCGCACCATTCCCGGCAGCATCGGCGGCGCGGTTCGGATGAACGCGGGCTGCTATGGCCAATATGTCGCTGATCTGTTGCAGGAAATCCGCATCCTCCATCGCGACGGACGGGCCGAAGTCTTGCCCGCAGCCGCGCTTTCCCTGCGCTACCGGCAAAGCGACCTGCCCGAGGGGGCCGTGATCGTCTCGGCAGTTTTTCGCGCAAGACCTGGCGATCCGGCGCTGCTTGCCAAGCGGATGGCGGACCAACTGGCCAAGCGCGACGCCACCCAACCCACAAGGGATAGATCGGCAGGCAGCACCTTCCGCAATCCCTTGGGTCGCAGCAGCACCGGGGCCTTGGATGACACGCATGAGCTCAAGGCGTGGAAGGTGATCGACGACGCGGGCATGCGCGGGGCGCGGCTGGGTGGCGCGCAGATGTCGCCGATGCATTCGAACTTCCTGATCAACACCGGCACTGCCACCGCCTTGGATCTGGAAACATTGGGTGAGGATGTGCGAAAAAAGGTTTTCCATCAGAGCGGTATCACGTTACACTGGGAAATCATGCGGGTCGGAGAATTCCCGCAGGACTAACAGATCACGGGTCGGCAACAGACCCGGATGAGGCAGTGAATGGCGGGCGCATCGAGCAGGATGCCCCCCAAGGTAGCGGTTCTGATGGGTGGCCTTTCCGCTGAGCGGGAGGTGTCGCTTGTCTCCGGGCGCGCATGCGCTTTGGCCCTTGGGGCGGCAGGATATCAGGTGGTCGAGGTCGATTGCGGCCCCGACCTGCCTTTGCGTCTGTCCGAGAGCAAGCCCGACATCTGCTTCAACGCGCTCCACGGCCGCTGGGGTGAGGATGGCTGCGTCCAGGGCCTGCTGGAGTGGCTCGCCATTCCCTACACCCATTCCGGCGTCCTCGCCTCGGCCCTGGCGATGGACAAGGCGCGGACGAAAGAGGTCTACGCCGCTGCCGGTCTGCCGGTCGTGCCCAGCGTCCTGGCCAGCCGGGCCGAGGTTGAGGCCGGGCATGTCCTGCCGACCCCCTATGTGGTCAAGCCGAACAACGAAGGCTCCTCCGTCGGGGTTTATATCGTGCGAGCCGGATCGAACGCGCCCCGCCTTGCCGACACGATGCCCGCTGTGGTGATGGTCGAGGCCTACGCCCCGGGGCGGGAGCTTACGACGACGGTGATGGGCGACCGGGCGCTTGGGGTGACGGATATCATCACCGACGGCTGGTACGACTATGACGCCAAGTACAAGGCCGGGGGCAGCCGCCACGATTGCCCGGCCAATGTGCCGGATGAGATTTCTGCCGCTTGCCAAGTCTACGCCTTGCGGGCGCATGCTGCTCTGGGATGTCGGGGCGTCAGCCGGACCGACTTCCGCTGGGACGAAAGTCGCGGTCTGGCCGGGCTGATCCTGTTGGAGACGAACACCCAGCCGGGGATGACGCCGACCTCGCTCGCGCCGGAACAGGCGTTGGCGCAGGGGATCAGCTTTCCCGACTTCTGCGCCTGGATGGTAAGGGACGCATCATGCAACCGCTGATCGCCACCCGGTCCTTCCCGCGCGCCACGCAAGCGGCTGCAAGCTTGGCCCCTGCGCCGATGCCGCGCGCCGCCGCCCAACCGGCGCGCGGTGCGAAACGCGATCCGGCGCCGTCGAAATGGTCCTACCGCAAACAGCGGATGCTTCTGACGCCGCATGTCCGGCTGTTTCTGCGCGCCGGGTTGCCGGTGCTTGCACTGGTCGCGGGCGTGGCGATCTGGCTTGGGGATGACGCCCGGCGCGCAGCGCTGGCGACCGAGCTTGCCACCCTGCGCGCCGAGTTCGAGGCGCGGCCCGAATTCCGGGTGTCGCTCGCGCGGGTCGAGGGGGCCTCTGCCCCCCTGGCCGAGGCGGTGCGGGCGCGGCTGCAACTGCCCCTGCCGATGTCATCCTTTGACATCGACCTTGCCGCCGTCCGCGCGCGGATCGAAGAACTGGATGCCGTCCTCTCTGCCGATCTGATGGTGCGGTCGGGCGGAGTGCTCGAGATTGTCGTTACCGAACGGCTGCCGGTTGCGATCTGGCGCACCGAGACGGGCCTTACGTTGGTGGACGAGACCGGGCAACGGGTTGCGGGTCTTCTGTCGCGCGCCGACCAGCCGGACCTGCCCCTGATCGCAGGTGACGGTGCCGACCGCGCGGTGTCCGAAGCGCTGGCGCTGACGGCCGCAGCCGAGCCCCTGGCGCACCGCATTCGTGGTCTGGTCCGCATCGGGGAACGTCGCTGGGATCTGGTTCTGGACCGCAACCAGCGTGTCCTTCTTCCCGAAGAAAATCCGGTTCAGGCGCTGGAGCGGCTTCTGGCGCTTGACCAGGTCCAGGACGTGATGAACCGTGACATCCTGACCGTCGATCTGCGGTCCGACCATCGCCCCACCCTTCGCCTTACCCCCAACGCCCTTGCCGAATTGCGCCGTGCTCAGGGCCTAGATACCGTGGAGAACGCATTGTGACCGATCTCTATACCTCGCAACGAACCATGCGGCACATGCGCCAGGCTGCGATGCAGCGCGGCGTGGTGGCCATTCTGGATGTGGGCACCTCGAAGATCGCCTGCCTGGTCCTGCGCTTTGACGGCCCCGAGCGGCTGCGCGAACAGGACGGTGTGAAGCCGATGGCCGGGCAAAGCCAGTTCCGGGTGATCGGGGCGGCCACGACCCGGTCGCGCGGGGTGCGCTTTGGCGAAGTCGCGGTGATGAACGAGACCGAACGCGCCATTCGCACTGCGGTTCAGGCGGCGCAGAAGATGGCGAATGTCCGGGTCGATCATGTGATCGCCTGTTTCTCCGGCGCGGAACCGCGCAGCTACGGCCTTGCCGGAGAGTTGGATCTGCATGACGCGGTGGTCAGCGAACAGGACGTGAGCCGGGTGCTTGCCGCCTGCGACATGCCCGACCTCGGGGCCGGGCGTGAGGTGCTGCATGCCCAGCCGGTAAACTTTGCGCTCGATCACCGCTCGGGCCTTGGCGATCCGCGCGGGCAGATCGGGCATCGGCTGGCGGTCGACATGCACCTTCTGTCGGTCGAGGGCGATGTGGTGCAGAACCTCTTGTACTGCATCAAGCGCTGCGACCTTGAACTCGCCGGGATTGCCTCATCCGCCTATGTCTCGGGGATTTCGAGCCTGGTCGAGGATGAACAGGAGCTTGGTGCCGCCTGCATCGACATGGGTGGCGGGGCGACGGGCCGGTCGATCTTCATCAAGAAGCACATGATCTATGCCGATGCGGTGCGGATGGGCGGGGATCATGTCACCTCGGACATCTCAAAGGGATTGCAGATCCCGCTGGCCACGGCGGAAAAGATCAAGACGCGCCACGGCGGGCTTTATGCGACCGGCATGGACGACCGCGACATGATCGACATCGGCGGCGATCCGGGCACGGAGTCGGGCGATTGGGACAAGGACCGCCGCCAGATCAGCCGGACCGAGTTGATCGGGATCATGCGTCCCCGTGTGGAAGAAATCCTGGAGGAAGTCCGCGCCACCCTGGACGTCGCGGGCTTCGACAGCCTGCCCAGCCAGCAGATCGTGCTGACCGGCGGGGGGAGCCAGATTCCGGGCCTCGATGGGCTTGCGACGCGCATCCTGGGCCAGCGGGTCCGCCTTGGTCGCCCCTTGCGCGTGCAAGGCCTGCCGCAAGCCGCAACCGGTGCCGCCTTTGCCAGCGCGGTCGGTCTTTGCCTCTTTGCCGCGCATCCGCAGGACGAATGCTGGGACTTCGAGATCCCGGCCGAACGCTATCCGGCACGCTCGCTGCGGCGGGCCGTCAAATGGTTCAAGGACAACTGGTGACCCCAACATCCTGCGCCCAAGCCGAAATGCCGCATAAAGCCGCAGAAAATCGTCCAGATTTTGCGTTAGGCGGTCTTTTTTTCGTGACCTTTGGCGCGCTTACGGGTAGACTCAATCAAAATACGGTCCTTCGTTTCGGAAAAACGGGTCGGGCACGGCAAGCGCTGGCCGATCGAAGGCGGACAGACTTACGACGCACAGACCCACGATTGGCAGACCGGAAGCAAGCGGGCGGCAGAACAAGAAACGGACGGGCAAATCCATGGCACTCAATCTGACGATGTCACCTGAACAGGAAGAGCTGAAGCCCCGCATTACGGTGTTCGGGGTTGGCGGCGCTGGCGGCAATGCGGTCAACAACATGATCGACCAGGCCCTTGAGGGGGTTGAGTTCGTCGTGGCCAACACCGACGCGCAGGCGCTGCAGCAAAGCCGCGCCCACGCCCGCATCCAGATGGGTGTCAAGGCAACCGAAGGCCTGGGCGCGGGTGCGCGGCCCTCGGTCGGGGCTGCGGCGGCGGAAGAGACGATCGAAGAGATCGTCGATCATCTGGCCGGCGCGCATATGTGTTTCATCACCGCAGGCATGGGCGGCGGCACCGGCACGGGCGCTGCCCCGATCATCGCCCAGGCGGCGCGTGAGCTTGGCGTCTTGACCGTCGGTGTCGTCACGAAGCCGTTCCAGTTTGAAGGCGGCAAGCGGATGCGCCAGGCCGAAGAAGGGATCGAGGCGCTGCAGCGCGTCGTCGACACGCTGATCATCATCCCGAACCAGAACCTGTTCCGCCTCGCGAACGAGCGCACCACCTTTACCGAAGCCTTCGCGATGGCTGACGATGTGCTTTACCAGGGCGTCAAGGGGGTCACCGACCTGATGGTGCGACCGGGCCTCATCAACCTCGACTTCGCCGACGTGCGCGCGGTGATGGACGAGATGGGCAAGGCGATGATGGGCACGGGCGAGGCCTCGGGCGAAGATCGGGCGATCCATGCGGCGGAGAAGGCGATTGCCAACCCGCTTCTGGACGAGATCAGCCTGAACGGTGCCAAGGGGGTGTTGATCAACATCACCGGCGGGCATGACCTGACGCTGTTCGAGTTGGACGAGGCGGCGAACATCATCCGCGACAAGGTGGACCCCGACGCCAACATCATCGTCGGCTCCACGCTGGACACATCGATGGAGGGGCGGATCCGCGTCTCGGTCGTGGCCACCGGGATCGACATGTCCGCCGTCCGGGCCGAGCCTCCGGTCGCGCGGCGGAGCATGGCGGCCCCCCTGACCCTGACCCCGGCCTACCAGGCCGAGGCTGCGCGCCCGGCCCCCGCCCCGATGCCAGCACCGATGCCAGCACCCATGCCAGCGCCGATGCCAGCCGCCGCCGAGGCTGCGCCACGACCCGTGGCAGCGCCCTTTGCCCCGGGCATGGCCGATGACCTTGATGACCTGCCGCCCCCGGCCTATCGGCCCCAAGCGCAGCCGCAGCCGACCATGATCCGGCCCACCCCCTCGCCGATCGAGCAGGATGCCGGTGATTTCGTGGCCCCGCGTCCGCGCCCGGCTGGCCAACCCTCGCCTGAGGCTTTGGCACGGCTGCAAGCCGCCGTCGCGCGGCCCGGTCTTGCCGGTGGCCAGCGGGTGCAGCGCCCGGTTCCGGTCGCGCCGCCGCCCGCCGCTCCGGTCCCGGCTGCCGGAGCCAAGCCCCGCTTCGGCATCGGCTCGTTGATCAACCGGATGGCGGGGCAGGGCGAAACCGCCCAGGATCGGCCCCAGGCGGGTGGCGGGCGCGTCCAGCCGCCGGTCACCGCCTATGATGACGATCAGGACATGGGCAGCGATCAGGACCGGATCGAGATTCCCGCCTTCCTGCGCCGTCAGGCCAACTGAACCCAGGCGAAGCTTGTAACAAACAGGCCCGGGAAACCGGGCCTTTTTCTTTCGGATCAAGCGGTTGTGGCAAGATTTTTCCTGTAACGCGGCGTCACAAAGAGTGAGTTGAGCTTGTCCGCTTCGCCGCATAGGACGGGGGTATCGGGCCAATGCCCTGCCAGACCCAACCGAGCGACCCCTGTGCAAAACACCCTCTCCACCCCAGCCTGCTTTGAGGGCTTCGGCCTTCACAGTGGCACCGCTGTGCGCATGGTGGTTCGCCCCGCCCCCGCCGATCACGGCATCTGGTTCCGCCGCAGCGATATCGCCGACCGCGATCCGGCCGTCCGGGCGCTGTGGTCTGCGGTGACCCCCTCGCGGCTGTGTACGGTGATCGAGAATGCAGGCGGCGTGTCGGTCTCCACCATCGAGCATATCATGGCGGCGCTGGCGGGCAGCGGCATCTACAACGCGGTGATCGACATCGACGGACCGGAAGTGCCGATCCTTGACGGCTCGGCCGTGCCCTTCGTCAAGGGCTTCCTTGCGGCCGGGCTTGAGGATCTTCAAGCCCCGGTGCGCGCGATCCGGGTGCTGAAACCGGTGGAGGTGCGCGAAGGCCTTGCCATGGCGCGGCTTGAACCGGCCGAAATGCTGGAGATCGACTTCCGGATCTCGTTCGTCGATGCCGCGATCGGCGATCAGTCGCGCAGCATGAACATGGCAAACGGTGCCTTCGTGCGTGAGTTGTCCGACAGCCGGACCTTCTGCCGTCAGGCCGATGTCCTTGCCATGCAAGCGGCCGGGCTGGCGCGGGGCGGGTCGTTGCAGAACGCTGTGGTGTTCGACGGCGATCAGGTGCTGTCACCCGGTGGCCTGCGCCACGCGGATGAACCGGTGCGACACAAGATGCTCGACGCACTCGGCGACCTTGCGCTGGCCGGTGGCCCGCTTCTGGGCCGCTATGTCGGGGTGCGCGCGGGCCATGCGCTGACCAACCAGCTTCTCCGCGCGCTCTTCGCCGATGCTTCAGCCCATGACATTGTCGAATGTGGTCCCCAGACGCTGGGCAAGCTGCCCGGGATCGGCGTGCATGTCGGCGACCTGCCGCTGCGCGCCTAGGCAAACCCCAGATACGCAAACCCCAGATACGCAAACCCCAGATACGCAAGCCCCTGACACGAAAGTCACGAAAGGCGTTTTGCGCCCCGGATTTTTCTGTGCTAGGACGGCTGCAAATCGGCTGGACCACGGGTCGGGGCGGTGCAGCAGGCGGCGGCTGGGACGGCGGCAGGACGGCAGCAGGACAAGGGCAGCAGGTTTGGATACGCGGAACATGTCAGGCAGCACGACCGGCGCACGGCTTCTGGGAACGGCCCTTCTGATCGCGACGCTTGCCGGCTGCGGCAGCGGCTCCCGCGGGCCCGCGCTTGAAACGCAGACCGCCGAACAGATCTTCAAACTGGGCGAGCTGGAACTTGAAACCAGCCGCAAGCCGGATGAGGCGCTGTTCTACTTTCAGGAGGTGGAGCGGCTTTATCCCTACACCGCCTTTGCCAAGCGCGCGCTGATCATGCAGGCCTACACCTACCACAAGATGAAGGATTACCCCCTTGCCCGCGATGCGGCACAGCGGTTCCTCGATTTCTATCCCGGGGATGAGGATGCGCCCTATGCGCTGTATCTCATGGCGCTCAGCTATTACGACCAGATCGACGATGTCGGCCGTGACCAGGGCATCACCTTCCAGGCCCTGCGCGGCATGCGCGACGTGATCGAGACCTATCCCGACAGCGAATACGCCCGCTCGGCGATCCTGAAGTTCGATCTTGCCTTCGACCAGCTTGCCGCCAAGGAGATGGAGGTCGGGCGCTACTACCTCAAGCGCCGTCACTATGCCGCCGCGATCAACCGCTTCCGCGTGGTGGTGCAGGATTTCCAGACCACCACCCATACGGCCGAGGCGTTGCACCGGTTGGTGGAAAGCTACATCGCCCTGGGCCTTGATGACGAAGCGCAGACGGCGGCGGCGATCCTGGGGTACAACTACCAATCCTCGCCGTTCTACGAAGACAGCTTCCGTCTGCTGAAGGGCCAGGGGCTGGCGCCCGAGGCGAAGGGCGAAAGCTGGCTGCGGCAGGTCTATCGCCAGATGGTCCGGGGCGAGTGGTTGTAGGGATGGTGCGCTTTAGCGCACCCTACGTGCCGGGCCGTGCTGGGGTGGGCCAAGCTGGGGCGGGTCATGCTGCGCAGTCTTGATATCCGCGATGTGCTGATCATCGACCGGCTGAGCCTGGAGCTTGGGCCGGGCCTGAACGTGCTGACCGGCGAGACGGGGGCAGGCAAGTCGATCCTTCTCGACGCGCTCGGCTTTGTGCTGGGCTGGCGAGGCCGGGCAGAACTGGTGCGACAGGGGGCGGCGCAGGGCGAGGTGACGGCGGTCTTCGACCTGCCGCCGGACCATGGCGCGCAGGCGGTGCTGGAGGGGGCGGGGATCGCCGCCGGGGACGAGCTGATCCTTCGGCGCGTGAACGCGTCCGATGGCCGGAAGACCGCCTGGGTCAACGACCGCCGCGTCTCGGGCGAGGTGTTGCGTGATCTGTCCGAGCATCTGGTGGAACTCCACGGCCAACACGATGACCGTGGCTTGCTGAACCCCCGTGGTCACCGGGCGCTCTTGGACGCCTATGCCGGGATCGACCTGACGGCGCTTCGCCAGGCCTGGGCGGCGCAGCGCACCGCCCGCACCGCGTTGGGCGAGGCCGAGGGGACGCTGGCCCGCGCTGCAGCCGATGAAGAGTATCTGCGCCATGCGGTGGCCGAACTGGACAGACTGAAGCCCGAACCGGGTGAGGATGCGACCCTTGATGCCCGCCGTCGCCTGATGCAGACCGCCGCGCGCATCCAGGGTGACATCGCCCGCGCGCTGGCCGCCTTGTCGGAGGAGGGCGCCGAAGCCGCGATGCGCGATGCGCAGCGCTGGCTGGAAGGCGTCGCCGACCGGGCGGAGGGTCGGCTCGACGCGCCCCTCGGTGCGCTTGGCCGGGCGCAGGTCGAACTGGGCGAGGCGCAGGCCGGGGTGGAGGCGGCGCTTGCCGCGCTCGACTTCGATCAGGCAGAGTTGGAGCGGGTCGAGGAACGTCTGTTCGCCATCCGGGCGCTGGCCCGAAAGCACGGCGTCGTGGCCGATGATCTTGGCAGCTTTGCCGATGGCTTGCGCACCCGCCTTGCGGCGATCGATGGTGGTGCCTCGGGCATCGCGCGGCTTGAGGATGCGCTCCATAGCGCCGAAGCGGTCTATCAGGCCGAAGCCGCCCGGGTGACCCAGGCGCGCAAGGCGGCGGCAGCGCGGCTCGATACGGCAATGGCGGCTGAGCTTGGGCCCCTGAAGATGGAGCGTGCGATCTTCACCACCGAAATCGCCGCAGGCGAACCGGGGCCCGAGGGGGTGGACCTTGTCACCTTCACCGTCGCCACCAACCCCGGCGCGCCTGCGGGACCCTTGAACCGCATCGCCTCGGGTGGGGAGCTTAGCCGCTTTCTGCTCGCACTGAAGGTTTGCCTGACCGGCGGCACCCCGATCCAGACCCTGATCTTCGACGAGATCGACCGCGGCGTCGGCGGGGCCACGGCGGACGCGGTCGGGCGGCGGTTGCAGGCGCTTGCCGATGGTGCGCAGGTGCTGGTCGTCACGCATTCGCCGCAGGTGGCAGCCTTTGGCGCCAAGCACTGGCGGGTGGAAAAGCAGGTGACCGGCGAGGTGACGCTTTCCACCGTGACCGCCCTCGACCCCGCCGCGCGGATCGAAGAGATTGCCCGGATGCTGGCCGGGGACACCGTCACCGCAGCCGCCCGCGAAGCCGCCCGCGCGCTCCTTGGTCCCCGCGCCGTCTGACCTTTGCAGCCGCCACCGACAGGGATGCAGCGAAGAGCGACCGCAGGGACGCGATGAGCGGTCCAAATGCCCAAGATAACAGCAGGATGACAAGAGCCTTGCACATGCTGCATGGCAGCAATTCCCTCTTGCGGGTTTAATGCTGCAACGCGGCATCCTATCTTGCGAGCAGAAAGCGAGGTCTCTCATGCTCTCCATTCTCAGAACACTCTTGGCCGGCGGCCCCTCCCTTCGGGACCGCGAGCGCGCCTATCTGGCCGCTGCCGTCTCGCGCTATGATCTTGAGCGGCGCGAGCGGGAAATCGACTCCGGCCTTTTCCGCCGCGCCTGAGGCTGGTCTCTGCGACGGCTTCGCTCTGGCCCCGGCGCGGAAGCTCGGCTATGACGGTCGCGCGCTGCAAGGGGCCAAGCCATGAAAGTCGCCGTCGTCACCTTCCCCGGCTCGAACTGTGACCGCGATCTTGCGGTGGCATTTGCCGGGGCCGGGGGCAGCGTAACCCGCGTCTGGCACAAGGACAGCACCCTGCCGGATGGGGTCGATCTGGTCGCCATCCCCGGCGGATTTTCCTTTGGCGACTACCTGCGCTGCGGCGCGATTGCGGCGCAGTCCCCGATCAGCGCCGCGATCCGGGACCATGCCGGGCGCGGCGGTCATGTGCTGGGCATCTGCAACGGCTTTCAGGTCCTGACCGAAATGGGGCTGCTGCCCGGAGTCTTGATGCGCAATGCCGCGCTGAAATTCGTCTGTCGCACCATCGGCCTTCACGTCGCGACCACCCGGTCGGCCTTCACCACCGGCTACGCCGCCGGTCAGGTGATCCGGATCCCGGTGGCGCATCATGACGGCAATTACACCATCGATCCCGACGGCCTTGCCCGGCTTCGCGGCGACGACCGGATCGCCTTTACCTACGCCGACAACCCCAATGGCAGCATGGCGGACATTGCCGGGGTTCTCTCTGACAACCGTCGGGTGCTGGGCATGATGCCGCATCCGGAACGCGCGACCGAAGCGGCGCTGGGCAGCGCGGACGGGCAGCCGATGTTTGCCGCCCTGATGCGCGGGATGGCGCTGGCCTGACCGCCCCCGGCTTGAGGGGTCGGGCCCAGAGGCCTAACGTCACCTCATGTCCGCCAGCGAAGCCCCCCCTCAACCAGTGTTTTCCCAAGGGCTGCCGTGGCGCGTCAAGCTTGCGATCGGGCTTTTGCTGGTGCTGGCGGTCGTCGTGGTCCTGGTCTCGAACCGGCTTTTGACCGACCGTTATACCGCTGACACCCGCAACCGGGCCGAAGTCCGGCTGGCGCTTTATACCGGCAACCTGATCTCGGAACTGCAGCGCACCTCGGTCGTGCCCTTGCTTCTGGCGCGCGACCCCGAACTGACGCAGGCGCTGCGCGACGGGAATTTCTCCT
>NCDS01000017.1 GCA_002280315.1 Rhodobacterales bacterium 32-66-7
GCAAGCCCCGATGCAGCCTGCCGATCCCGGTCCTCCGGCGCGGCTGATCTGAACAGGTCTTGTGCCTGAAGGCGCGGTCCAAGGCAGGGCTGGTGCGGTTTCCGGTCTTGCAGCCACCGACCGTCAGGTCCAGACTGCGACCGTGGTGCTTGAATCCCGCACTCGGGAACACAAGTTAACACACCATGGCGGAGCGGGTCAGGTTGCCGATGGTCGGGACCTCGCCCAGTTGCCGCAGACCAAGGACATCAGATGACCAGAACCCTGTC
The DNA here is from genome assembly GCA_002280315.1 of Rhodobacterales bacterium 32-66-7. Taxonomy (GTDB): domain Bacteria; phylum Pseudomonadota; class Alphaproteobacteria; order Rhodobacterales; family Rhodobacteraceae; genus Tabrizicola. The sequence goes on from NCDS01000017.1 coordinate 270, forward strand.
CCCCAGCTATCCCGTCCTTCCCCTCCGCGACATCGTGGTCTTTCCCCACATGATCGTGCCCCTGTTCGTCGGCCGCGAAAAGTCGGTCCGCGCGCTGGAAGAGGTGATGCAGGACGACAAGCAGATCCTGCTTGCCTCGCAAAAGGACCCGACGGCGGATGATCCGGCCGCCGACGACATTTTCCGCACCGGGGTGCTGGCGAATGTGCTGCAGCTTCTGAAGCTGCCCGATGGCACCGTGAAGGTGCTCGTCGAAGGCAAGGGCCGGGTCAAGATCACCGGCTTTGTCGAAAACCCCGCGTTCTTCGAGGCGACGGCTGAGGTGCTGGACGAAATCGACGGCGAGGAAACCGCCGTCGAAGCGCTGGTGCGCGCCGTCAGCGAGGAATTCGAGCGCTATTCCAAGATCAAGAAGAACATCCCCGAAGAGGCGCTTGCCGCCGTGTCCGACACCCGCGAACCCGCGCGTCTGGCCGACCTTGTCGCCGGTCACCTTGGCGTGGAAGTGCGCCAGAAGCAGGAGCTTCTGGAAACCCTGAACGTCGCCGCCCGGTTGGAGCGGGTCTACGGCCACATGCAGGGCGAACTGTCGGTCCTGCAGGTGGAACGCAAGATCAAGTCGCGCGTGAAGACCCAGATGGAGAAAACCCAGCGGGAATACTACCTTAACGAACAGATGAAGGCGATCCAGCGTGAGCTTGGCGATGGCGAAGACGGCCAGAACGAGGTCGCCGAGCTGGAGGCCCGCATCGCCAAGACCGCGCTTTCCAAAGAAGCCCGCGAAAAGGCCGATGCCGAGCTGAAGAAGCTGAGGTCGATGTCGCCGATGTCGGCCGAGGCGACGGTGGTCCGGAACTACCTTGACTGGCTTCTGGGCGTCCCATGGGGCACCAAAAGCCGCATGCGGAAGGACCTGGGCGCGGCACAGACCGTGCTTGATGCCGACCACTACGGGCTTGAGAAGGTCAAGGAGCGGATCGTCGAATACCTCGCCGTGCAGGCGCGCTCGACCAAGCTCAAAGGGCCGATCCTGTGCCTTGTCGGCCCTCCGGGCGTCGGCAAGACCTCGCTGGGGCGCAGTGTGGCCAAGGCGACGGGGCGGGAGTTCATCCGAATCTCGCTGGGCGGCGTCCGCGACGAATCCGAGATTCGCGGTCATCGGCGGACCTATATCGGCTCTATGCCCGGCAAGATCATCCAAAGCTTGAAGAAGGCCAAGACCACCAACCCGCTGATCCTGCTCGATGAAATCGACAAGATGGGCCAGGACTTCCGGGGTGACCCGGCAAGCGCGCTGTTGGAGGTGCTGGACCCCGAACAGAACAACACCTTCATCGACCACTACCTGGAGGTGGAATACGATCTGTCGAACGTGATGTTCATCACCACGGCGAACTCTTACAACATGCCCGGGCCGCTTCTGGACCGGATGGAGATCATCCCGCTCGCGGGCTACACCGAAGATGAAAAGCGCGAGATTGCCAAGGGGCACCTCTTGCCGAAGCAGATCAAGGCGAACGGGCTGAAGAAGGGCGAATTCAGTGTGTCCGACGACGCGCTGAACCATGTCATCCGCTACTACACCCGCGAAGCTGGCGTGCGGAACCTTGAGCGTGAGATTGCCAAGCTGGGCCGGAAATCGGTGACCGATATCCTCAAGGACAAGACCAGATCGGTCACGGTCGACCCCGCCAAGGTAGAGGAATACCTTGGCGTCCAGCGCTACCGCTATGGTCTGGCCGAGAAGGAGGATCAGGTTGGTGTCGTGACCGGCCTCGCCTGGACCTCGGTCGGTGGCGATCTTCTCCAGATCGAGGCGTTGCGCCTGCCGGGCAAGGGCCGGATGAAGACCACCGGCAAGCTCGGCGACGTGATGAAGGAATCCATCGACGCGGCGGCAAGCTACGTGCGGTCCATCAGCCCGCTGATCGGGGTGAAGCCGCCGAAGTTCGAAACGATGGATATCCACGTCCACGTCCCGGACGGGGCGACGCCGAAGGACGGGCCTTCGGCGGGCCTTGCGATGGTCACCTCCATCGTGTCGGTGCTGACCGGGATCCCGGTCAGAAAGGACATCGCGATGACGGGTGAGGTTTCCTTGCGCGGCAATGCGATGCCGATCGGCGGGTTGAAGGAGAAACTGCTTGCTGCCCTCCGTGGCGGGATCAAGACCGTCTTCATCCCGGAAGAGAACGCCAAGGACCTGACGGAGATTCCCGACAACGTGAAAGCGGGGCTGACGATCATCCCCGTGACCCACGTCCGTGAGGTGCTGGCGCAAGCCCTGACCCGCCAGCCCGAGCCGGTCGAATGGGACGAAGCCGCCGAGGAAGCCGCCGCCGCCGCGCGGGCGCTTGGCCAGCCGACGCCGACGCAAACCGCGCACTGATCGCGGCGGACCAAAAGGAAACGGCGCGGGGAACGGTCCCCGCGCCGTTTTCCCATGTGCGGCCGATCAGGCGACCCGGCGCAACTTCAGCCCAAGTTTCGCGTAATCGACGGCCTTGTAGCCATAGGGCAGGGACTTGATCGCGCCGGGATGCATGACCGCAACCTCTTGCGCCATCACGCCCTCATAGACGCCGTCCATGCCCCGGTAGCGGTACTGGTAGACGCCGAGGCCCAGCCGGTTGGTGCCGACGCGCCGGATATCTTCCTTCAGGCGGATATCGCTCAGCTGAAAATCGGGCTCGTCGTTGTCGTTCCCGCTGGCAATCGCCACGACCGCGATCACGACCAGCAACGGCAGCACCCACCCGGCCGAGGCGGCGGGCCTGGTCGTCACCTCGACCTCTTCCTCCACCACCACCGGACCACCGGCGAAGGCCGGGTTCAGGGCACCAAGGGTCAGGGCAGAGGTCAACAGAAGGGCCTTGCGCATCGTGATTTCCTTTCCAGAAACGTCCAGAGGGTATAGCCCCGGACGTTAAGCCGCGCCGCGCCCGCCTGGCAAGGCAATTTGCGTCACACATCCCGCAGATGCGATATGGTCATTGGCGACCCCCCAGAGTATCCTGTGGATCGTTTCAGCATCGAAAGCAGGTTGCATGGCCCCGCCCCGCGCGAAAGTCGCCCCCAGATCCGCCGCGAAGACCCCGCCCAAGGGTGCCGCCGAACCGGCCAATACCCCTGTGAAAAAGGCCGAGGCCGCGCCCGCCGCCGAAGCCGTGGCCACGCTGCGGCTGAAGGATCTGGTCGATACCGTCGCCACCGCCACCGGGGCCAAGAAGCCCGAGGCGAAGAAGGCGGTCGAGGCGACACTTGCCGCCCTTGCCGCCGCGCTCAACGCAGGCTCGGTGCTGGCGCTGCCGCCCCTGGGCAAGGTGCGGGTCGTGAAGACCACCGCCACCGCCCTGACCCTGAAGCTGCGCCCGGTTGCGGGCGGGCAGGCCGGATTGGCCCTTGCGGACCAGGGTGAGGATAGCTAAACACCCCGGCATCGGGCGATTAGCTCAGCGGTAGAGCGCTTCGTTCACATCGAAGATGTCAGCGGTTCAAATCCGTTATCGCCCACCATCTTGCACGAAGGCGCGCCCCGACCGGGTGCGCCTTTGCTTTTGGCGCAGGCGCTTTTCGCGGGGGTTGGAGCCTCCGGCGGGGATATTTGAGGACGAAGAATGAGCCGTCAGTGCTTTATGGGTCCGGCGGCAAGTTCAGCGCGGCGGGTTTCGATGCTCTGGCGCAGCACATCCATCAGCCCCCGGACCGCCTTGCCGCAACAAGGGGCAGATAGCTCGTATCGGTGAACCGTTGCCAGCGCCGATCTTGGGCCGGTGGCATGTCTCACTCCGCCGCCTTCATCTGGAACCCTTCCTCGATCTTGTCGGACGGCACCACCGGATAATCACCGGAGAAGCAGGCGTCGCAGAAGCGGGGGTTCGTGGCGTCGCGGCCTGCCACTTCGCCCGCCGCGCGGTAAAGGCCGTTAAGGCTGACAAACTTCAAGCTGTCCACGCCGATCCAGTCGCGCATCTCATCCTCCGACATCGTCGCGGCGAGGAGTTTGGAGCGTTCGGGCGTGTCGACGCCGTAAAAGCAGGGCCAGGCGGTGGGGGGGGAGGCGATGCGGAAGTGGACCTCGGCCGCCCCGGCCTCCAGTATCATGTCCTTGATCTTGCGGCTGGTGGTGCCGCGCACCACTGAGTCGTCGACAAGGATCACCCGTTTGCCCTTGATCAGCGCGCGGTTGACGTTCAGCTTCAGCCGCACGCCCATGTTGCGGATGCTGTCGGTCGGCTCGATGAAGGTGCGGCCCATGTACTGGTTGCGGATGATCCCCATTGCGTAAGGGATGCCCGACTGCTGGCTGTAGCCGATGGCGGCGGGGGTGCCTGAATCGGGGACCGGGCAGACGAGGTCGGCATCGACCGGCGCCTCCAAGGCCAGCTCCACCCCGATCTGACGGCGGGTTTCATAGACGGATCGCCCGCCGATGATGCTGTCGGGGCGGCTGAAATAGACGTTCTCGAAGATGCAGAACCTGGGTTTCGCCGGGGCGAAGGGGCGGGTGCTTTCGACCTTGTTGCCTTCGATCACCACCATCTCGCCCGGCTCGATCTCACGCAGGAACTCGGCCCCGATGATGTCGAGGGCGCAGGTTTCCGACGCCAGCGCCCAGCCGTGGTCGCTGATCCGGCCCAGGACCAGCGGTCGCACCCCCAACGGATCGCGGACGCCGATCAGCTTGGTCCGGGTCATCGCCACGATGGAGAACGCGCCTTCGACCCGGCGAAGCGCATCCTTGATCCGCTCGGCCAGGGTTTTCTGGATCGACCGGGCCATCAGGTGGATGATGCATTCGCTGTCGCTGGAGGATTGGAAGATCGACCCCCGCTCGATCAGCTCACGCCGCAGGGCGGTGGCGTTGGTCAGGTTGCCGTTATGGGCGATGGCACAGCCGCCCATCGAAAACTCGCCAAAGAAGGGCTGCACGTCGCGGATCGCGGTCGCGCCCTTGGAGCCGGCGGTGGAATAGCGGACATGGCCGATGGACAGGCTGCCGGGCAGCGTGTCCATCACGTCGGGCTTGGTGAAATTGTCGCGGACATAGCCGAAGCGGCGGGCCGAGTTGAAGCCGTGGTCGGGATGGTAGGCGACGATTCCGCCCGCCTCTTGCCCCCGGTGTTGCAGCGCGTGAAGGCCAAGCGCCACGAAGTTCGACGCATCGGCCACGCCCACGACACCGAAGATGCCGCATTCTTCCTTCAGCTTGTCGCCGTCTGTCACGGGGTCAAAGGGGTTCGACCGAAACTGAACCATGCCGGACCTCGTCCTCCCTGCCTTGCTGGCGCTGGGATAGGCCAACGCGCGCGCAGTGTCACGCACAGATACGCGGGCCGGTCAGCCGAAGCCCTCAGCCGCCGGTGGCGGGAACGGCGGGGGCAGCCTCGGGCGTGACGGGGGCGGCACCGGCGGCGCAAATATTGGTCAGGTCGTTGTAGCGGTCCACGATCCAGCCCGGCGCATCGGCGGGAATGTTCTGGTCGATCCGGTCCTGGAAATTCGCGAAGACCAAGGCGGTGCGCGAATCGTCAACCATCGGGATCGACTGGCCGGTCAGCACCCGGTCATAGACGATGAAGGCAATCGCGATGAGAAGGACACCCCGCGCCGCGCCAAACAGGAACCCAAGCGCCTGGTCGATCCCCCCAAGGGCCGAACGTTGGACCGCGCCGGAAAAGAGCGGCGTGAAGATCGCAGCGACAATCAACCCGACCACGAACACCCCGGCAAAGGCCGCCACGACCGCAAGCTCGCAGCTTTCGGACAGAAACTCACCCACGATGGGCAGTTCCTTGACCAGGGGCTGGACCGAGGGGGCAAAGTAATAGGCCGCAATCGCTGCACCGATCCAGCCAAGGATCGCCAGCATCTCGCGCACGAACCCGCGCGAGAACGCGAGGATCGCCGACACCACGATGATCAGCGCGGCACCCCCGTCGATGGCGGTCAGATTTTCCATGGTCTCAAGCCCTCGTTCCTTGTGTCTGGACGGGTCAACCCGCCCCGAACATTTCACCGACAAAACTCGTGAGGTCGGGCATCTGCCGCACCGTCAGACCGGACGCCCCATCGGTCTTGGAATGGGACGGCACGGTCGCCTGTGAGAAACCAAGTTTTGCCGCTTCTTTCAACCTGTTTTCGGTTTGCCCGGCCGGGCGCAGGGCACCCGACAGGCTGATTTCGCCGAAAAGAACCATGTCTGGCGGAATTGCCACATCTTCGCGCGCGGAAAGGAGCGCTCCGGCCACGGCCAGGTCGGCGGCAGGCTCATGCACCCGCAAGCCACCGGCCACATTCAGGAAGACGTCAAGGCCGGTGAAGGGGATGCCGCAGCGCGCCTCGAGGACCGCAAGAATCGTCGAGACCCGCCCCGAATCGAGGCCAACGACGGTGCGCCGGGGGCTGGCGAGGGTCGAAGGCGCGACCAGCGCCTGAATCTCGGTCAGGACCGGCCGCGTCCCCTCGATCCCGGCGAAGACGGCCGAGCCTGGGGCAGGCTGGTCACGGTTGGCCAGAAACAGGGCAGAGGGGTTCGCCACCTCGGCCAGGCCACCGCCGGTCATCTCGAACACGCCGATCTCATCGGCCGGGCCAAAGCGGTTCTTGACTGCGCGGAGGATGCGGAACTGGTGGCCACGCTCGCCTTCGAAGTAAAGCACGGTGTCGACCATGTGTTCGACCACCCTTGGGCCGGCGATCTGGCCATCCTTGGTGACGTGGCCCACCAGCACCACCGCTACCCCGCGCCGCTTGGCGAAGGTCACCAGCTCATGCGCTGCGGCCCGGACCTGGCTGACCGACCCGGGGGCCGCCTCGATACTGTCAAGCCACATGGTCTGGATCGAGTCGATCACCGCCAACTGGGGGCGTTCGGCATCGAGCGTGGTGAGGATATCGCGCAGATTGGTCTCCGCCCCCAGCTTCACCGACGCATCGGTCAGGCCCAGGCGCTGCGCCCGCATCCGGACCTGCGCCGCTGCCTCCTCACCCGAGATGTAAAGGCATTTCAGACCCTTCCGGGCAAAGCTTGCGGCAGCTTGCAGAAGGAGCGTCGATTTCCCGATCCCCGGATCGCCGCCCACCAGGATCGCCGAAGCCGCCACCAGCCCGCCGCCCAGCACCCGGTCAAGCTCGTCAATGCCGGATGAGGCGCGGGGGGGCGGGGCCTCTTCGGTGGCAAGATCGGAGAGGGGGATGGTCCGCCCCTTGGCACCAAGCGACTTTGGCCCGGTCGACAGCGGCGCTTCCTCGACGATGGTGTTCCAACCGCCGCAAGCCTCACACTTGCCGGACCATTTGCGATGGACGGCCCCACAGGTCGAGCAGGTGAAACTGGGGGAGGATCTGGCCATGCCCTGTTCCTGCCTGCAAAACGTCCGCTCATCAAGCCTTGCGGCTGTCTTCGCTTGCGGCGGGCTTCGACCGCCAGGCGATGAAGATCGAGGCCAGGATGCAGCCGGTGAAGAGGTATAGCCCCCAGGCAACCTCGATCGTGACCATGCCGGCGCCTTTGGCGATCACCACGTAAAGCGCGATCAGGAAGATGTCGGCCATCGCAAGCTTGCCCAGGATCTCGAGCGCGGGCAGCGTTCTCGGGCTGAGGAGGTTCCAGTGCAGAAGCGCAAGACCGATGGTCTTGGCATAGGGCGCGAAGACCGCAAGGAAGGTGACGAGGAGTGCCAGCGCCGCATCGGTTTCCCACAAGGCCTGCAACCCGGTGATGACCGAGACCTCATCCAGCCCGAAGATCGGCAGGAGTGCGGCGCGGAGGAGGGGGGCGAACCAGGCGATGGGAAAGAGGATCAGGAGGGTGAGGTTCAGGTATTTCAACGGCGGTTCCTCGGTCTCTGGGCAGACTGGAGGGTTTCACACCCTCCAGACCTCCCGTGGGATATTTTTGCAGAAAGGATGACGAGGCGCGGGGGGCATCACCTTACACTCGCGATCGGCCCATCAGCCCGACCGTGGATGAACTGCTGGACGTAAGGATCGTCGGTCGCGTCCATGTCGGTCACCGGGCCGGTCCAGCGGATCACGCCGCCGTGGAGCATGGCGACGTTGTCGGCAATCGCGCGGACCGAGGACATGTCGTGGGTGATGGTCATCGCGGTCACCCCCATCTCGACCACGATCTCGCGGATGAGGGCGTTGATGACGCCGGCCATGATCGGGTCAAGCCCGGTGGTGGGCTCGTCGAAGAAGATGATCTCGGGGTTGGCGGCGATGGCACGGGCGAGGCCGACGCGTTTCTGCATGCCGCCGGACAGCTCTGCCGGGTAAAGATCGGCGGTGGCGGGGCCAAGGCCGACGCGGCGCAGTTTCTCGACCGCGATGGCGCGGGCGTCGGCTTTGGGGAGGGGGGTGCGGCCGCGCGTCAGGCGGAAGGCCACATTCTCCCACACCCGCAGGCTGTCGAAGAGCGCGCCGCCCTGGAACAGCATCCCGAAGCGGGCGAGGAACGCCTCACGGTCGCCCGTTGTGACATCGGCGCCGTCCAGCGTGATCGTGCCTGCATCCGGGCGCACCAGGCCGAGGATGCATTTCAGAAGGACGGATTTCCCCGTGCCCGAGCCGCCGATGATCACCATGGAGCTCGCCTTGGGGATGACGAGATCGATCCCGGCAAGGACGCGGTTCGCACCGAAGGATTTCTGGACCTGGGACAGCGTGATCATGCGGAAAAGAAGAGTTCGGTGAGAAGGTAGTTGGCCGCGAGGATCAGGACCGAGGCGGAGACCACCGCCGATTTCGTCGCCCGCCCCACGCCTTGCGCCCCCCGGGCCGAATTCATGCCGTGATAGCATCCCATCACCGCGACGATGAAGCCGAAGACCGCGCCCTTCACCAGGCCCGATCCGACATCCCAGGGTTCCAGAAAGTCGACGGTATTCCGCAGGTAGGCGGCCGAGTTGAAATCAAGCCGGGTGATCCCCACGAGCCAGCCCCCCATGATCCCGATGGCATCGCCCACCGCCACCAGGATGGGCATCGACAGGGTTGCCGCCAGCACGCGCGGCACGGCGAGGTATTTCATCGGGTTGGTCGAAAGCGTGACCAGCGCGTCGATCTGTTCGGTCACCTTCATCGTCCCGATCTCGGCCGCGATGGAGGAGGCCACCCGTGCTGCAACCATCAGGCCCCCCAGCACCGGGCCAAGCTCGCGCGCCATGCCGATGGCGACGATGCTGGGCACCACCGCCTCGGCGTTGAAGCGGCTTCCGCCGGCGTAGATCTGCAAGGCCAGCGCGCCCCCGGTGAAGATCGCGGTCAGCCCGACCACCGGCAGCGAATACCAGCCGATCTGAAGGAGCGCCTGGCCGAACTCTCGCACATAGAACGGCGGGCGGAGGATGTGGCCAAGGATGGCACCGGCAAACAGCGTGACCCGGCCGATGGTGGCAAGGGCTGCCAGCACCGGGCGGCCAAGGCTTGCAAGGAAGGCGGCGGGTTGGGTCATCACCGCTCCAGATACCGGCGTTGGTAGCGCGGGCCAAGCCCGGTCAGGATCTCGTAGCCGATGGTGCCTGCAGCGTCGGCAAGGTCATCGACCCCTTGCGCGGGGCAAAGGATGTCAAGGCTGGGGGGCGCGCCGACCAGGTCGGTGATGTCGACGGTGATCAGGTCCATCGACACCCGACCGACCAGCGGGCAGGGGGTGTCGCCGTCCCAAAGCGTTGCGCGGTTGGAAAGCGCGCGGAGAAGGCCATCGGCATAGCCCCCCGCCACCGTGGCGATGACCGAAGGGCGGGTGGCGATCCAGGTGCCGCCGTAGCCCACGGTTTCGCCGGTCGCAACCTCACGCGTCTGGATCACCGGCAGGGACAACCGGACTGTGGGTCTTGCCGCGTCAAAGGGCAGACCACCATAAAGCCCGATGCCGGGGCGGGTCAGGTCGAAGTGATACTCCGGCCCCAGAAGGATGCCGCCGGTCGCCGCCAGACTGCGCGGCAGGTCGGTATCGTCGGTCATGGCGTGAAATTCGGCCAGCTGCGCCTCATTCTCCGGCGCGTCGGGGGTGTCGGCGCAGGCGAGGTGGCTCATCAGAAGCTCCGGCCCCGCCTTGATCAGGATCGGGGCGACGGCGCGCCATTCGGCCATCTCGACCCCAAGGCGGTTCATCCCGGTGTCGAGCTGCACACCGAAGGCATGGCCGGGCAGCGCCTCAAGATGCCGGGTGATCTGATCGAGGCTGTTCAGCATCGGCGTCAGGTCAAGGCCGCGGATCATCTCGGTATCGCCCGACATGTGACCGGAAAAGACCGCGATCTGCGGGCCGGGACCCAGCGCCTGGCGGACCGCCACCCCTTCTTCGGCGGAGGCGACGAAGAACCGCCGCGCGCCGCCCTTGGCCAGGGCCCGCGCCACGCGCGCGACCCCAAGGCCGTAGGCATCGGCCTTGACCACGGCGGCGGTCTGCACCTCGGCCCCGGTCAGCCGGTCAAGGGCGCGCCAGTTCGCGATGATCGCGTCAAGGTCGATGGTCAGGGTTGCGGTCGCCATGGCGCTCTGTTTCACCGCTGGTGTGGCGCGGTCAAGGGAAAAGCTTGGTCACCGGCGTCACTTGCCCGTGCCGCTGCGCGAAGGTCCGCTAGCGGCCCAGCGCGCGGTCAAGATGGACGTAGCCGCCATCCACGAATAGCCACTGCCCGGTGGTATGGCTCGCGCGGTCGGAAAGGAGAAAGACCGTCGTCGCGGCAATCTCGTCGCCCGTGGTCATCCGCCCGCCCAGCGGGATGCGCGCGGTGATCAGCGCCTCTTGCGCCTTTGGGTCGTCGAAGGTGTCAAGCCAGTTGCGATACATCGGCGTCATCACCTCGGCCGGGATCACCGCGTTGACCCGCACCCCGAACGGCGCGAGCGCTGCGGCCCATTCCCGTGTCAGGCCCAGCTGCGCCGCCTTGGCCGCGACATAGGCCGAAGTCTGGCCTTGCCCGGTCAGCGCCGTTTTCGACGATATGTTCACAATCGCCCCGCGCGCGGCCTTGAGGTCCGAAAGCGTCAGATGAACAAGCGTGTAGTAATGCAAGAGGTTCTGGTCGAGTGAGGCGCGAAACGCCTCAGGCCCCGCCTCCAGCCCGACGCCGTCATTGGTCCCGGCGTTGTTCACCAGCCCGTCGAAGCGGCCGAACCGTTCGCGCGCCATGGCCACTGCAGCGCGGCAGCCATCGTCCTTTGCAAGGTCGACCTTGATGAAGCCCGCCGCCGGCTGGCGCGCGGTCAGGTCGGCCATGAAGCCCGGGTCCGGTTCGCGGCGGGCGAAGATGACCGGCACCGCGCCCTCATTGGCCAAGGCAAGGCTGATCGCCCCGCCGATCCCGGCCCCGCCGCCGGTCACGATCACCACCTTGCCGCTTAACCCCAGGTCCATTCCCGCTCCCCCCTTCAGCCGCCTAAAGCGGCAGTATCGTCGTCGACTTGATTTCTTCCATGCTCAGAAGTGCTGTCACGTTGTAGATCCGCACCTCCGAAATCAGCGCCTGATAGAAGGTGTCATAGGCCCGCGCGTTCTTCACCCGCACCTTCAGGATATAGTCGATATCGCCGGCCAGCCGATGCGCCTCCAGCACCTCGGGCCGTTCGCGCAGGGCCTTGAGGAACTTGCGCTGCCACTCCGCCTCATGCTCGGAGGTGCGGATCAGGACGAAGAAACACGCCTCCAGCCCCAGCGCCTCGGGGTCAAGGATGGCGGTCGTCCGGGTGATCACGCCCTGGTCGCGCATCCGCCGGATCCGGTTCCAGACCGGGGTCTTGGACGAGCCGACCTTGCGGGCAATCTCGTCCAGGCTTTGCTCGGCATCCTGTTGCAGTTCGGACAGGATTTTCCGGTCAAGATCGTCCAGCGGGGCAGCCATTCCTGAATGTCCTTCCGTGGTGGAACAGGGGTTCCCATCCGCGCCACTATCGGAACAGCCGTTTTTATCCGCAAGGGTCACTGGTGCGGCATGAGGAAAATATTCTATATTGAACAGGCAATCACAGGGATCAGTGTGCCAGGATGAGCCGCCGCTTCACGCCCAAGGTCGTCACCGCGAACCGCCTGCGCGAAGGCGACGTGGTCTTTCTGACCGCCGATGACCAATGGTCGCCCTTCCACCACGAGGCCGAGCTGATCGAGGATGAGGCGCATGCCCAATTGCGGCTTTTGCATGCTGCCGCGCAGAAACTGCTTGTCGTGGGCGCCTATCTCGCCGATGCAAAGGCAGGACCGCAGGGGCCAGAGCCGGTACATTTCCGCGAAGACTTCCGCACCCGGGGCCCGTCGAATTACAACCACGGCAAGCAAGCCGATTACGCGAGCTGAAGCGATGTATTCCTATTCCGATTTCGACGAGGCCTTTGTCCGCTCGCGCGTCGCCCAGTTCACCCAGCAGGTCGAACGCCGCCTTGATGGCAGCCTGACGGAGGAGGAGTTTCGCCCGCTTCGCCTGATGAACGGGCTTTACCTGCAACTGCATGCCTACATGCTGCGGATCGCCATTCCCTACGGCACCGTCTCGCCCCGGCAGATGCGGCAGTTGGCCTATATCGCCGACACCTGGGACAAGGGCTACGGCCATTTCACCACGCGGCAGAACATCCAGTTCAATTGGCCGAAGCTGCCCGACGTGCCCGCGATTCTTGGGGCGCTTGCGGATGTCGAGATGCACGCGATCCAGACCTCGGGCAACTGTGTGCGAAACGTCACCGCCGACCACTTCGCCGGTGCTGCCGCGGATGAGATTGCCGATCCGCGGCCCTATGCCGAGCTTTTGCGCCAATGGTCCACCGACCACCCGGAATTCCAGTTCCTGCCGCGCAAGTTCAAGATCGCCGTCACCGGTTCGCCCAACGACCGCGCGGTGACCAAGGCGCATGACATCGGCCTCCGCATGGTCCGCAACGCGGCTGGTGAACCCGGCTTTGAAGTGATGGTCGGTGGCGGCCTTGGCCGGACCCCGATGATCGGCGTCACCGTGCGGGACCTCCTGCCCGAGGCCGACCTTCTGCCTTACGTCGAAGCCGTCCTCAGCGTCTACAACACGCTCGGCCGCCGCGACAACAAGTACAAGGCGCGGATCAAGATCACCGTGCACGAGACCGGGGCGGAGGAAATCACCCGGATGATCGAAGCCCGCTTTGCGGAGCTTCGCCCCCAGTTCCACGGCGCCGACCAGAAGCTCCTCGCCGAGATCAGGGAGGCCTTCGCCCCCCCCGCGTTCCGCAACGCCCCGACCGACGCCTATGACGCCTTCTACGCCGCCGACCCGGTGTTCCGCGCCTGGGCCGATACGAACCTCACCGCCCACCGCAACGCGCAATATGCAATCGTCACGATCAGCCTCAAGGCGCATGGCGAGACCCCCGGCGATGCGACCTCCGCCCAGATGCGCCTGATGGCGGACCTGGCCGAAACCTATGGCCATTCCGACCTGCGGATCAGCCATGAGCAGAACGTGATCCTGCCGCATGTCCACAAATCCGACCTGCCGACCCTGCATGCCGCGCTTACTCAGGCCGGTCTCGGCACCGCCAATGTCGGGTTGCTCAGCGACATCATCG
>NCDS01000215.1 GCA_002280315.1 Rhodobacterales bacterium 32-66-7
CCACCCCCGCCCCGCCCTGAGGCCGACCTGCCGACAGGTCCGGACATAGTCGGCCAGGACCGAGGTGACCCGCGCGCCATCGGCAAGGACGACCTTCGGCGGTCGAGCCCCCCCTGACAGAAGGGCCCGGCTCGCCCGGTGGTTGTTGGTGGCCAGAAGCACCGGTTGGTCGGGGTCAAGCGGGCGTCCCGCATGGCTGAGCCCGACGATCCGGCGCGCCGCCGGGTTGATCAGCGTGCCCGCCGCATCGAACCGCGCCGGTTGGCTGAGGTCGACCGCATAGCTCAGTCCGGGGATGGCGGAAAAGGACTGCCCCGAAATGCTGTCATCCATCAGTGCCGCATCCTGCGAACCCGGCGCGATCTGGCGAAAGAGGGCGACCGACTGTTCAAGCCAGTCGGCCACCCCCGCTCCGGTCAGGCACAGCGTCACGAGGGTGTTGGGGAAGGCATAAAGGTCCGACAGGTTGCGAAGCCGGATCTTGCCTGCCGGGATGTCGGTATAGCTTGCCGCACCGCCGCGCCCGCCGGACCGGAACGGCGTGGCCGTGGCGAGAAGCGGCAGATGCTCCCATTTGGTGCCGATCAGCGCCTTGCGGACATGGTCGGCCTTCGCCGTGGCAATCAGGTCCAGCGCCGCCGAGGGGGCAAACGTGGCGAAATGCGTTGAGAGCGGCACCTGCGTCTCACCGATGATCCGGCGCGACCAGGCCAGCGTTGCGCGATGGTCGGTGGCCACCGCCTCGCGCAGAAGCTTTGAGGGGCGGACCACCGTCATGCTGCGTTGGCCAAGCCTGGCAGAGCCGGAGACCACGCTCCACCGGCGGGGGCCGATGTCGCTGCGGACAAGACGCAGGTCGATGATCCCGATATGGCTGCCGGAGTGGCCGGGCATCACGGCGGGCTTGCCGGCCAGAAGCCCGCGTTCGGGATCGACACCGGGGGCGGCGGCGATGGCAGGCCCCGGAAAGGTCAGATGGCTGTGGCCCGCTATCACCGCGTCCACCTCGGGCAGGGCGGCAAGGGCGGTCGCGGCATCCTCCATTCCCTCTTCGGGGTCGATCGGGCCGATGCCGGTATGGGCAAGCGCCACGATCAGTTCCGCACCATTGGCGCGCATCCGCGGGAGCCAGGCCCGGGCCGAGGCGATGATGTCGCGCATCCGGATCGAGCCTTGCAGCCGCTCGCGGTCCCAGACCTCGATCTGCGGCGGGGCGAAGCCGATCACGCCGATACGAAGCGTGACCTCGCGGCCCGACTGGTCGCGAAACACCCGGCGCAGGATCGTGTAGGGCGGCACCAGCGTCTTGTCCCGCGCCGGGCTTTTGCCAAGTCTGGTGGCGATATTGGCCGAGACCACCGGAAATCGCGCATCCGAGAGCGTCGCGTCAAGAAATGGCAACCCGTAGTTGAACTCATGATTGCCAAGCGTCACGGCGTCATAGTTGAGCGCGTTGAACGCCGCAATCACCGGATGGGTGCGATGGCGGCGGCGGATGGTCGCGACATAGTCGGCAAGCGGGTTGCCTTGCAGAAAGTCGCCATTGTCGAACAGAAGGCTGTTCGGCACCTCGGCCCGCGCCACCTCGATCTGGCGGGCGATCTCGCTTAACCCAAGGCCGGGCAGGCGTTGGCTGGTCCAGTAATTGAAGGGCAGGACGGCCGCGTGCAGGTCGCTGGTGGCGATCAGGCGGATCGTCACCTCGGGCGCGGTTGCGGGGTTTGCCGGGACGCTGCGGTTGTCGGTCAGCGGGCGGGCCGTGGAAATGCGCGTGCTGGCAGCGGAAACCACGGTCCATTTGGGCGTTTGCTGGGTCAAGACCAAGCCACCTCAATACTCAAAAGGTGCAGATTGCGACCTAATGCTCTCAAGCGAATATCATCACATGTATCCGTCAAGGTTGATTTAGATCAAGGCTTTTCAACCGTCTTTTCCGCGCCACTTCGGCTTTTGGTTCCAGTAAGGGCTTAATCAGCCCTGGATTGCCGGATTGGCAGCAAAGACGGAAAATCGGGAAGGGCCGGGGGTTTACGGGAACCGGCGAAACTGGCATTCCGCGAACAAGCTTGGGTGGCCCAGACTCGGGGTGGCACTCGGGGTGATGCGACCCGGATAACGGCGCATGAAGGGAACCGTGCGGTGCAAGGTGCGACGGCAATGACCTTTGGCGAGTCCGGGCTTGACCGCGATGCGCGGCTGCGGGGCGATGGGCCCGGCGTGGCTTTGGCCCTGCGCGAGGCACTGGTCTGGCCCCTGTGGCGCGGCAAACCCCTGATGGCGGGCGATGCCCCGGGCTTTGTGGCAGCCGGGCACCCGGTTCTGGCCGATGCAAGCCAGACCGTCTATCTTGGCCGCGTCGACGGCAGCCCGCGCTTTGCCGCCGATATCTCGGCCTGGGCACCGGATGCCATGGCCGATGCGGTGGTGGCCGGCTTTCATGACCCGACGGTCCAGCACCATCCCGCGCTGGGGCCGGGTCACGGCTTTGTCGTCCGGGCTGGCCGCCGGGCATGTATTCCCTTCTTGCCGGGTTTGTCGAACCGGGTGAGACGCTGGAGGCCGCCGTCCGCCGCGAGGTGCTGGAGGAGACCGGTGTCACCTGTGGCGCGGTCGGCTATCTGGCCAGCCAGCCCTGGCCGTTTCCCGCCTCGCTGATGCTGGGCGCGCGGACCGAGGCGCTGACCCGCGAGATCACGCTTGATCCCGAAGAGCTGGAGGATGCCCTGTGGCTCACGCGGGAGGAGTTGGTCAGCGTCTTTGCCGGTTGCCATCCAAGGATCACCCCGCCACGGCGCGGGGCGATTGCCGAGTTCATCCTGCGCCACTGGCTGGCCGACCGGCTTGACTGACCAGCTTGACTGAACAGCTTGACTGGGCCGGGCCGACCGCCATTGTCGGCCGATGTAACCCCAGGACCGAAGGCCGCCATGAAACTGACCGGCAAGACCGATATCGACGCCCCGATCGATTTTCTCTACCGCACCCTGAACGACCACGCCACATGGGAGGCCGAGGCACGCCAGCGCGGGGTCGAGGTGGAGCGTCCGGCCGACATGCCCCTTGCCGGGCCGGGGGCAGGCTGGCGGATCAGGCTGCCCTATCGCGGCAAGGTCCGGAAGATCCTCGTGCGGCTGGACGGGCTTACGCCAGAGACGCGGGTGGACTACACCCTTGAGGGCCAGTCGATGGGCGGCACCCTGGTGGTCGAGCTTTCGCGGCGCGGCTGATGCTGAATACCCTGCGGTTGGCGAAGGGACGGGTTTCGGCACGGCTTGACCAGCGGCTGGCCCAGGTCGGCGCGCGGCTGGCAGAGATGCACCGCCAGGGTCGCGGCGTCGCGGGCCAGGCCTGATGCGCGGTCAGACGGTCGGACGTCCGGTCACATCGGCCGGGTAGACCCCGACGATCCGCATCTGAGAGGTGAAATAACGCAACTCCTCCAGCGCGCGGGCAACCGGCGGGTCGTCGGGGTGGCCTTCGATGTCGGCATAGAATTCGGTGGCGGTGAAGGTGCCGCCGACCATGTAGCTTTCCAGCTTGGTCATGTTGACGCCATTGGTCGCAAAGCCGCCCATCGCCTTGTAAAGCGCCGCCGGGATGTTGCGGACGCGGAAGGTGAAGGTGGTGATCATCGGGCCCGTGCCGCGCCGGGAATGGTCGGCCTCGCGCGACATGACCAGAAAGCGGGTGGTGTTGTTGGCCTGATCCTCGATCTGACGGGCAAGGACCTCCAGCCCGTAGATTTCGGCGGCAAGCTCGCTGGCCAGCGCGGCCTTCGTCTTGTCCCCGCCCTCGGCCACCTCACGCGCGGCGCGGGCGTTGTCGCTGCTGACGAGGCCCCGGATGCCATGCGCCTTCAGGAAGCCCGCGCATTGCGGCAGGATGACGACATGGCCATGCGCCTCGCGCACATCCTTCAGCCCTCGCCCCGCGCGACCTTTTCCACCACTTCGTCGAAGGTGGTGCTGGGAACAGCCTCCATCGCCGGGCGCGCCTGGGCGCAGGCCTGATGGGAATAGGCCCCAAGCCCGCCCTGGAACGCGATCCGTCCGGTCATTTTCTGCCACTCCGTCCAGAATACCCGCATTTCGGGGCGTTTCGTCGCGCGTCTACACCTTGAAACCGGTTGGGGGAAGCAGGTACATACCCGCAAGCCAGAAAGCCGGGAAGGGTGACCATGTTCGACACGATGACGATAACCAAGACGCTGGGGTCGGTTTGCGGCGCGTTGCTGTTGTTCCTTTTGCTCGGCTGGGCAGGCGACTCGCTTTACACCGTCGGCTCTGGTGGCGGGTACGGGGAAGAGGAAGTGGCGCAGGCCTACACCATCGACACCGGCGAAGCCGAGGTAGAGGTTGCCGACGCGGGCGAGGCGGCGCCGGACTTTGCCACGCTTCTGGCTTCGGCCGATGCCTCGGCCGGTGAGACGGTGTTCCGCAAATGCGCCTCGTGCCACAAGCTGGACGGCAGCGACGGCGTCGGCCCGCATCTGAACGGCGTTGTCGGGCGGGCCAAGGGGACTGCCGAGGGCTACCAATACTCTGAGGCGTTGCTTGCCCGGGCTGGGGAAACCTGGACAGCCGAAAACATCGCCGGCTTCATCGAAAACCCCAAGGGCTACATGCCGGGGACCAAGATGAACTTTGGCGGCCTTCCGGGTGCCGAAGACCGCGCCAATCTGATCGCCTACCTGTCCACCACTAACTGACGGTCGGACCGAACCGCGCCGAAAGCCGCCAGAGGGCGGCTTTTTGCATTTTGCCGGGCATTCACGCAATTGCGAGACCGCGTCGGGGGGAGTTGCCTCGACAAACCAGTATTTTGCATGAATTGATGGATGAACGGACCGCGCTGGGGGAGGGCGATGTGATGCAAGGGAAGGCAGAAGCGTCAAGGGCAGTGGCGATGCCGCAAACCGGACTGCGGGCATGGCTTGCTGCGGGTACGCTGATCCTGGCCTTGGTGGCGCAGACGGTTGCGCTGCGGGCCGAGACCGTCATCACCTCTCACGGCATCTCCACCTTCGGCGATCTGGCATTGCCTGCCGATTTCGACCGTCTGCCCTATGTGAACCCCGACGCGCCGAAGGGTGGCGAGCTCAGCCAATGGGCTGGCGGCAATTTCGACTCGCTCAACCCCTATTCGGCCAAGGGTCTGGCGGCAGTCGGGTCCAGCATCATGCTGGAATCGATCCTGACCACCACGGCGGACGAGATCGGGGCCAGCTACTGCCTCTTGTGCAGCACGCTGGAATACCCCGAGGATCGGTCCTGGGTGATCTTCAACCTCCGGCCCGAGGTGCGCTTTTCCGATGGCACGCCGATGACGGCGGAAGATGTGGTGTTTTCCTATGAGACCTTTGTCACCAAGGGCCTGACCGATTACCGCACCGTCCTCGCCGAACAGGTCGAGAAGGTCGAGGTGCTGGACCCCTACCGCGTCAAGTTCACCTTCAAGCCCGACTTCCCCAAGCGCGACCTGCCGCAAGAGGTTGGCGGCCTGCCGATCCTGTCCAAGGCCTATTACACCGCCAAGGGCATGGACCTTGAGGAAAGCACGACCACGCCGCATCTGGGCACCGGGCCCTACATGTTCGGCGAAATGGATATCGGCCGCACCGTCATCTACCGTCGCAACCCGGATTACTGGGGTGCCGATCTGCCGATCAACATCGGCCAGAACAACTTTGACAGCCTGCGGTTCGAATACTTCGCCGACGGCAATGCCGCGTTCGAGGCGTTCAAGGCCGGGGTCTACCGCTTCCGGATCGAGAATTCCTCCAAGACCTGGGCCGAGCAATACGATTTTCCCGGCGTGACGGCGGGTCATGTGGTCAAGCAGGCGCTGCCGAGCGGGGCCAAGGCGACGGGTCAGGCGTTCGTCTTCAACCTGCGCCGTCCGGTCTGGCAGGACCCGAAGGTCCGGCAGGCGGTCAGCCTGATGTTCAACTATGAATGGTCGAACCAGACGCTGTTCTACGGGCTTTACTCCCGGATCAACTCGGTCTGGGAGAATACCGACATGGCGGCCGAGGGGGTTCCCACGCCGGAAGAGGTGGCGATCCTGCAGCCGGTGGTGGAGGCGGGGCTGCTGCCCGCCTCGATCCTGACCGACCCTGCCGTCATGGCCCCGACCAGCGGCGAGCGGCAGCTTGACCGGAAGAACCTGCGCGCGGCCAGTGCGCTTCTGGATGAGGCGGGCTGGCCGGTCGGCGATGACGGCAAGCGCCGCAACGCCGAAGGTCAGGTCCTGACGCTGGAGTTTCTGAGCGCGAACCCGCAGTTCGACCGCGTGATCTCACCCTTCGTGGAAAACCTGATCGCGCTTGGCATCGACGCCAGGCTCGAAAACATCGACCCGGCGCAGTACGAATCCCGCATCCGCAACCCGCAGTATGATTTCGACATCATCACCGACGGGCTTGCCTCCAACTACTTCTCGGGGTCGGAATTGAAGCAGTTCTACGGCTCGGCCACGGCGGATGTGTCGGTCTTCAACGTCGCGGGCCTGAAAAGCCCCGGCATCGACAAGCTGATCGAGGTGGTGATGGCCGCCCAAACGCGTGAGGATCTGACCCAGGCGACCAAGGCGCTGGACCGGGCGATCAGGGCCGAGAATTACTGGATCCCGCAGTGGTACAAGGCCAGAAACGGGCAGGGGTTTTGGGCGCCTATATCCTCCGGCGGTTGCTATTGGTGATCCCCACGCTGTTTGGCGTGATGCTGATCAATTTCGCGCTGACCCAGTTTGTTCCCGGCGGACCGATCGACCAGATGCAAGCCCGCTTGCAGGGCGATGGCGATGCCATCCAGGCGCTGGGTGGTACAGACGATGCAGGCAGCGGCGAAGAGGGTGAGGGGTATGTCGGCGCTCGCGGCCTGCCGCCCGAATTCCTTGCCAGGCTTGAGGTGCAGTTCGGCTTTGCCCGCTTCGTCTGCGAAGACGGCTTTACCGGCACCCCCTCGCTTGACGCGCCGGAATGCACGAAGGAAACCATCCCGGCGACGGAACGCTTTCTGATCATGATGGGCAACTACCTGACGCTGGATTTCGGCGACAGCTACTTCCGGTCGATCTCGGTCTTTGATCTTGTGATGGAGAAGATGCCGGTGTCGATCACGCTTGGCCTGTGGTCGACGCTGATCGCCTATCTGATCTCGATCCCCCTGGGCATCCGGAAGGCGGTCCGCGACGGGTCGCGCTTTGACACCTGGACCAGTGGCGTGATCATCGCGGCCTATGCCATCCCGGGGTTCCTGTTTGCCATCCTGCTGATGGTGGTCTTTGCCGGCGGGTCCTATCTGCAATGGTTCCCCCTGCGCGGGTTGACCAGCAGCGGGTGGGAGAATTTCAGCCTTTGGGGCAAGATCACCGATTACCTGTGGCACATCGTGCTGCCGGTGACGGCGCAGTTGATCGGGGCGTTTGCGACGCTGACCCTTTTGACCAAA
>NCDS01000216.1 GCA_002280315.1 Rhodobacterales bacterium 32-66-7
GACCGAGGTGACCGATTTCGGCCGCCGCATCACCATGGGGCAGTTGGAGCATCTGGCGATCCAGCGGGTCGGCTTCAAGCACAAGGGGGCCGGGCGGCTGGTCTATCCCGGGCTTCTGCAGCTGCAAAGCTTCATCACCATGAACGCCGAGCGTCATTCGAAGGCGTTTTCCGAACAGGTGTTCCGCGTCTCGCGCGGGGAGGCGACGGACCATGACGCGCACAACCGGTTCTATGACGAATATCTGGCGGTGATGGACATGACGGCAGAGTTTTACCTCTCGACCGTCGAACGCATCTTCAAGAACCGCGAGATCGCGAAGAATCGCTTCGTGGTGGCCGGTCGCAAGGTCGATATCGGGGCCATCACCAAGGTGTCGGTGATGACGGTGGAGGGCGCGAATGACGACATCTCGGCCCCCGGGCAATGCGTCGCGGCGCTGAAGCTGCTGACCGGCCTGTCCGAGGACAAGAAGACCCAGCATCTGGAACCGGGGGCCGGTCACTACGGCATCTTCGCGGGCAAAAGCTGGCGGCTGAACATCCGGCCCCTGGTGCTGAACTTCATCGACAGCGCTGCGGGCAAGCCCGCGAAGCAGCCGAAGATCACCCTCGCCTCAGCGCAGTAGCAGGGGCGGCAGGCGGCCGGACAGGAACGTCTCCAGCGCCGCCGTCACCGCCTCGGGCTGTTCAAGCTGCATCATGTGGCCGGCATCCTCGATCACCTCGACACAGCCTTGCGGCATCATCGCGGCCAGAAGCTCGGCCCGGCGGCGGGGGACGAGGGTGTCAACCTCACCGGTCAGGATCAGCGTCGGCAGGTTGGCGTGGCGGAGGATGCGCTGCTGGTCGGGCCGCCGTTGCAACGCGCGCAGCTGGAGGCGGAACTGATCCAGCCCCAGCGTGGCGGCCATGTCCTGCACGAGTGCCAGAACCTCATCCCGCCAGGGGGCGTCAAACAGCGCCTCGGCCGGGAGCATGCGGGCGATGCTGTCAGCCAGATGGCCGGTCCGCGCGGCGACGAGCAGATCCTCTTGCGCGGCCACCCGCTGCGGCGGTTCCGGCAGGTGGTCGGTGGCCAGAAGCGCGATCCGGCTGACCGCCTCGGGCCTGCGGCGGAGGAGCTCAATCGCGACATTGCCACCCAGCCCATGGCCGATGACGGCAAAGCGTTCGGGCAGCAGGGGGGCTGCCGCGAGGGCGACACGTTCGACCGTCTCGGCCATGGTGAGGGTCAAGAGGATCACCGGGCGCGATTGTGCCAGGCGGACAAGCTGCGGCATGAAGGCGCGCGCATCCGCCATGAAGCCGGGAATGACGACGACCGGCTCGGTCATCGCCGCAGCCCGGGTTTCGTGGATTGACGGATCAGTACCAGTGCCATGATTGAGCATCTATCGGTAACTATAAGCTAATCCGACAGAAACACGCATTGGGGTACCGAGGCAAGTTCCGACAAATGCAAGATTTGTGCAATCGGCGTCAGGGCAACACTGCCGGGGCCGAAACATCCTTTACCGCTGCGGTCAGTTGGGCCAGACAGGGTGCGGTGGAAAACCGGTGATCGGCGCCCTTGACCAGCGTCAGGCTCAGGTCTTGCCCGTCGATGTGGTGAAGCAGCCGCAACGCAAGCTCGGGCGGCACGTCGCTGTCCGCCGTGCCTTGCAAAAGCCGCACCGGCATCGGCAAGACCAGGGGCGAGGTCAGCACCAGGGACCGCCGCCCCCCGTCGATCAGGCGGCGCGTGATGGGGTAGGGGGTGTCCGAATAGTCGGAGGGGCGCAGTAACTGGCCACTGGCCAGAAGCTCGGCCCGTTCGGCGGCGCTGAACCCGTCCCACAGCGCTTCGGTAAAGTCGGGCGCGGCGGCGATGCCGACCAACCCCGCCACCCGCTCCGGCTGCGACCGCGCGAGGAGAAGCGCAATCCACCCGCCCATCGACGACCCGACCAACACCTGAGGGCCCCTGGTCAGCGCCAGCACCGCCGCCGCATCCTCGGCCCAGTCGTCGATGCCGCCATCCTCGAACCGCCCGGAGGATGCCCCGTGCCCGGAATAATCAAAACGCAGGAAGGCCCGGCCCTGCGCCTTGGCCCAGCGTTCCAGATGCACCGCCTTGGTGCCGGTCATGTCCGACCGGAAGCCACCCAGGAACACCACGCCCGGCCCGCTGCCCGGGGTCAGATGCAGGGCAAGGCGGCGACCTTCCGGGCTGGTGACATGCTCCATGTCCGCCTTCTGCCACGCCCCCGGACGGACCTTGTGCAAAAATTTTCGTCGAAAATTTTTGCACCCCGCAACCCCTTCGCCCAAGCCCTCTTGACAGCCGGATCACCCCCCGGCACTGCTGGCAGCCAAACCCGCAACCGGGCGTTTCGTGGACGCCAAACCGACGAGGACGCCTGCAATGGCCCAGATTTCCCTGACATTTCCCGACGGCAACCAGCGCAGCTATCCGGCGGGCGTGACGCCGGCCGAGGTGGCGGCGTCCATCGCGCCCTCGCTTGCGAAGGCCTCGCTTTCGGCGCAGGTGGATGGCAAGCATTGGGACCTCGCCTGGCCGATCCATCAGGATGCGAAGATCAGCCTCAACACCCTGAAGGACGAAGCCCCGGCGCTGGAGCTGATCCGCCACGACCTGGCCCATATCATGGCCCGCGCCGTGCAGGAGATCTGGCCCGAGGTGCGTGTGACCATCGGCCCGGTCCGCGATTATGGCTGGTTCTACGACTTCGACCGGGAAGAGCCGTTCACGCCGGAAGACCTTGGCCAGATCGAGGCGAAGATGAAGCAGATCATCAACGCCCGCGACCCGGTCCGGACCGAGGTCTGGCCGCGCGAGAAGGCGGTGGAATACTACCGGGGTCGGGGCGAACCCTTCAAGCTGGAGTTGATCGACCGCATCCCCGAAGGTGAAGACCTGCGGATGTACTGGCACGGCCCTTGGCAGGACCTTTGCCGGGGGCCGCACCTGCAGCATACCGGCCAGGTGCCCGCCGATGCCTTCAAGCTGACCCATGTCGCGGGGGCCTACTGGCTGGGCGACGCCTCGCGCCCCATGCTCCAGCGCATTTATGGCGTGGCGTTCCGCAACCGCGACGACCTGAAGGCCCACCTCACGATGCTGGAAGAGGCGGCGAAGCGCGACCACCGCAAGCTGGGGCGTGAGATGGAGCTGTTCCATCTCCAGGAAGAAGCGCCGGGCATGGTTTTCTGGCACCCGAACGGCTGGACGATCTATCGCCAGCTTGAGGATTACATGCGCGGCCGCCTCCGCACGGCGGGCTACAAGGAAATCAAGACGCCCCAGGTCGTGGACCGGGTGCTGTGGGAGAAGTCCGGCCATTGGGAGGCCTACCGCGAGAACATGTTCATCGTGGAGGTTGACGAAGAGGGTGCCCGCGAGAAGCGGATCAACGCGCTGAAGCCGATGAACTGCCCCTGCCATGTGCAGGTCTACAACCAGGGCCTCAAATCCTACCGCGACCTGCCCCTGCGGCTGGCAGAGTTCGGGTCGTGCCACCGGTATGAATCCTCCGGCTCGATGCACGGGCTGATGCGGGTACGCGGCTTCACCCAGGACGATGCACATATCTTCTGCACGGAAGACCAGATCCAGTCGGAATGCGCGTCGTTCATTGCGCTGCTGTCCAGCGTCTACAAGGACCTTGGCTTTGACAAGTTCGACATCAAGCTGTCCACGCGGCCGGATGTCCGGATCGGGTCGG
Source organism: Rhodobacterales bacterium 32-66-7 (assembly GCA_002280315.1). Lineage (GTDB taxonomy): Bacteria > Pseudomonadota > Alphaproteobacteria > Rhodobacterales > Rhodobacteraceae > Tabrizicola. Next base: position 3,728 of record NCDS01000216.1, read on the forward strand.
ATGAGACCTGGGACAAGGTCGAAGGTGCCCTTGAAGGCGCGATCAAGAGCCTTGGCCTGCCTTATGAGGTCAACCCCGGCGACGGCGCGTTCTATGGCCCGAAGCTCGACTTCAAGCTGACCGATGCCATCGGGCGCGAATGGCAATGCGGCACCTTCCAGGTCGATCCGAACCTGCCCGACCGGCTTGGCGCGGAATATGTGGGCGAGGATGGGATGAAGCACCGCCCCTACATGCTGCACCGCGCCATCCTGGGCAGTTTTGAGCGGTTCATCGGCATCCTCTTGGAAAACTACGCCGGAAAGCTGCCGTTCTGGCTGGCCCCCCGGCAGGTGGTGGTGGCCGCCATCGTGTCGGACGCGGACCCGTATGTGCGCGAGGTGGTGGCGGCCCTGGTCAAGGCGGGCGTCCGGGCCGAGGCTGATACCCGCAACGAAAAGATCAACTACAAGGTGCGCGAGCATTCGGTCGGCAAGGTGCCGGTGATCCTGGCCATCGGCATGCAGGAGGTCGAGGGGCGGACCGTCTCCGTCCGTCGTCTGGGCGAGACGCGGACCGAGACCATCACCCTCGATCAGGCCGTCGCGACCTTCGGGTTCGAGGCGCTGCCGCCAGCCACGGCCTGATCCGGTCGGCAAGGTCTGGTTCACAAAGTCGTGGGTAAGCCTTCGCGTGCCGTAATTTCTGCCGTTTCGGTGCGAAATGTCTGACAGCCTCCAATGCCGAACCGTCGGGTGCCGGGGGCGACTGCACAACCTGAAACAAAGGAAAGCCCCGATGTCCTACCAATCGAAAACGCTCGTGATCGCCAGCGCCTTTGCCGCCGCCGTTGCCGGTGCAGCCTCGGCCCAGGAAAACGAGAAATGCTTCGGCGTGTCGCTTGCCGGGCAGAACGACTGCGCCGCCGGTGAAGGCACGACCTGCGCCGGAACCTCGAAGGTCGACTATCAGGGCAACGCCTGGGTTCTGGTTCCCGCAGGCACCTGCACCACGATGGAACTTCCGGCCGCCGCTGACGGGACCGCGCGCACCGGCTCGCTGGAGGCTTTGACCCGGGATCTTCCCTCCGCCTGATCCTTGCGTCCCCCGGTTGAACGGCCGGGGGCTTACCTCGGGGACCCGACGATGCAAGACGAAAGCCGCAAGGGTTTGCCCGCCGCCCCCGGTGTCGGCTACAAGCCGCAGCATTTTTCGAACCTTCTTGCGGACGCAGGTCCGGTTCACTGGGTGGAAATCCATGCCGAAAACTACATGGGCGCAGGCGGCCGCCCGCTGGCCCAACTGCGCGCTTTGGCCGAGCGGTTTGCGGTGTCTGTCCACGGCGTCGGGCTGTCGATCGTCGGCTGAAAACACTCTGCGGCTGGCTGAACCCGGCCAGCTTTTCCGAACACCTCGCCTGGTCCACGCATGACGGGACCTATCTGAACGACCTTCTGCCCCTGCCCTATACCGAGGCGACCCTTGCCCGCGTTGCCCGTCATGTCGACGAGGTGCAGACGGTGCTTGGCCGCCGGATGCTGTTGGAAAACCCCTCGACCTACCTTACCTTCGCTGAAAGCGAGATGGACGAGGTTGATTTCCTGGCCGAACTGGCCCGTCGCACGGGGTGCGGGCTCCTTTTGGACGTCAACAATGTCTACGTCTCGGGCGTGAACCGGCACCATGACCCGGCGGAGTATCTTGCCCGCTTTCCGCTGGACCTGGTGGGGGAAATCCACCTTGGCGGGCATGATGAGGATCGCGATGATCAGGATCGCCCGTTGCTGATCGACAGCCATGGCGCTGCGGTGACCGACCCGGTCTGGGCGCTTTATGCCGGGGTCATCGCCAGGACTGGCCCGAAGCCGACGTTGATCGAATGGGACAATGACGTGCCGGACTGGCCGGTCCTTGCGGCCGAAGTTGCCCGCGCCGCCCGGGTGCTGAACCGGATGCCGGAGCCCGCCGCATGACCCAGTCGGTGTTTGCCGCGGCCCTGATGGACCCGAACGCCGACCTGCCGCCCGGGCTGGTCGGGCCGGACGGTTTGCCAGCACCCAAGCGCTTTGCGGTTTACCGCAACACGGTGGCCGCCTCGCTGACCCGCGTGCTGGAGGCCGGGTTTCCGACGGTGCGGAAACTGGTGGGCGAGGCGTTCTTTGGCGCGATGGCGGTCGCCTTCCTGCGCGCCCATCCGCCGCGCGTGCCGCAGCTGATGCAATATGGCGCGGACCTGCCCGGGTTTCTGGCCTCTTTCCCGCCGGTCGCGCATCTGGGGTATCTCCCGGATGTTGCCCGGCTGGATCAGGCAATGCGTGAAAGCTATCACGCGGCGGACAGTACCCCCCTTTCAGCGGTGGAGCTTCAGCGCCTTCTCAGCCAGGACATCGCCGCCTTGCGCTTTACCCTCGCCCCCGCGCTGCGGCTGATCCGCTCGCCTTGGCCGCTGATGGCGATCTGGGCGGCCAACCATGCCAACGGCCCGACCCCGGTTGCGGG
>NCDS01000018.1 GCA_002280315.1 Rhodobacterales bacterium 32-66-7
GAAGGTCACCCTGCGCTTTCGCGGCCGCGAAATGGCGCACCAGGACCTGGGGTTGGAGCTGTTGAAGCGGGTCGAGGCTGACGTGGCCGAGCTTGGCAAGATCGAATCCTTCCCGCGGCTGGAAGGTCGCCAGATGGTGATGATGATCGGGCCGAAGTAGGCCGAACCGGCCCACCGCCCTGCACAGGCCCAGCCTGCTACATATGAAAAAACCGCCGCCGGGGTGACCCGGCGGCGGTTTTCGTTTCGCCCCTATGCCCTTAGTCGGCGGCGGTCTGCAAGAGCGGCGTGATCACCCGCACCTCGACCCGGCGGTTCGCCGGTTCGCTGGCTTGCGTGTCGACCAGAAGCTCGCTTTCGCCGTAGCCCTGCACGATCATGTTTTCCGGCGGGATGTCGAAGTATTCGGTCAGCGCCAGCGCAACCGATTCCGCGCGACGGTCCGACAGCGCCAGGTTCAGCGCCGCCTTGCCGGTGGCATCGGTGTGGCCTTCGATCAGGAAGACCTCGCCCGGGTTCACCTCCAGCAGGTCCTGCATGATCCCGCCCAGATCGGCCAGATCGCGCGCCTCGGCCGCCGCAATCGCCGACGAGCCGCTGGCGAAGGTGACGTTCTCGGTGTCGATCACCGCCGCAAGCGCCCGCACTTCCGGGATCTCGCGGATCTGACGCAGCGAGAATTTGCGCCCGGCCTTGTCCGCCTCGATCGACGCAAGCTCACGCTTCAGGGCGATATCCTCATCCTTGGAGGAGATCACGATCCGGCTTCTTGGCGTCGGCAACTCGCGGACGATCACGACCTCTTCCTCGCGCAGATCGTCGATCAGCACGATTTCGCGGCCCCGGTCGTCATAGGTCGCCCGGCGCAGCACGCGACCGGAGGCGTCGCGGATCGTCACCACCTGCGTGCCGTCGTCCTGCTCGATGATCGTCCGGGTGGAGCCATCGTTGAAGGTTTCGGTCCGCACGGTCGATCCGGGGCGGCGGATGATGGTGTCGTCGTCCTTCAGCACCTGATAGGTGCCATCGGGACGCAGCACCACCACCCGGTCGCCGGTGTTGGAGATGACGCGGGTTTCCTCCTCGCGCCGCTCGCGGTTGGATTTGATGATCGATCCGACCACAAGCGCGCCAAGCACCACCAGACCGGCCTTTTCAAGGTTGGAAAGCCCGCTTTTCCGACCGTCCGAGGTCACGACGGGCGCCGCCTCGAACTCCTTGTCCGAGGACCGCACGTCAGCTTCGGTGATCGTTTCGGTCACGGCGGTGACAAGGTCTTCGGACTGTTCGGGGTCGAGTGCGACGGGGTCGTTGCCTTCGGTCTGACCCTCGTCCGCCACGGCCGCAGCGGCGATAGCGGCGGCAATCGGGGCGGTTTCGGTGGTGGCCGGATCAAGCGACAGAACCTCGGCCAGACCTTCGACTTCGGCTTCGCTGACGACGGGAACATCGACCGGCTCCTCCACCGCTTCTGCAGCCGGTTCGGCGACGGGTAGGCCGGCGGCAGGATCGACGAATTCGCCGGTGTCGGTGATCTCAAGCTCGGCTTCAGCGGCTTCGACCGCAGCAGCGGCGGTGTCTGCGTCGATCAACTCGCCCGTGCGGGTGTCGAACACGCCGTCATCCACGGCCGGGGCGTCGGCGGTCTCGGCGTCTGGGACCACTTCTTCCGGGGTCTCAACGGCGGTATCCGCCTCCGGGATGATTTCCTCGGGCGTCTCGATGGCGGTGTCGGCGTCTGGGACAACCTCTTCCGGGGCCTCGATCACCACCTCATCTTCCGGAATGATCTCTTCCGGGGTTTCGACAGCGGTTTCCGCTTCGGGGACAACCTCGTCCGGGGTTGCAGCCTCAACCTCGGCAGCAGCTTCCGCTTCCAGGGTCGCGGCTTCCTCGGCGGCAAGGGCGGCAGCCAGGGCAGCGGCTTCAGCATCGGCGGCAGCTTGGGCGGCGGCCTCCGCTTCGGCGGCAGAGGCGTTCTCAGCCTCGGCCTGCGCTGCGGCGGCGGCTTCGGCAGCGGCGATTGCGGCGGCTTCAGCCTCGGCAGCGGCCTGGGCGGCGGCGTCCGCTTCGGCTTGGGCAGCGGCCTGGGCTGCGGCGTCCGCTTCGGCCTGGGCTGCGGCTTCCTCGGCGATCAAGGCGGCTTCGGCCTCGGCTGCGGCTTGGGCAATGGCGTCGGCTTCGGCCTGGGCAATTGCGTCGGCTTCGGCCTGGGCGTCCGCTTCGGCCTGAGCCTGGGCCTGAGCGTCCGCTTCAGCCTGCGCCTGAGCGTCGGCCTCTGCCTGCGCCTGGGCGTCAGCCTCTGCCTGGGCGTCGGCCTCTGCCTGCGCCTGGGCGGCAGCATCGGCTTCGGCCTGGGCGGCAGCATCGGCTTCGGCCTGGGCGGCTGCGTCGGCTTCGGCCTGGGCGGCTGCGTCGGCTTCGGCTTGCCGGGCAGCCTCTTCCTGGGCCAGGGCAGCGGCAGCCTCGGCTTCAGCCTGGGCGGCAGCCTCGGCCTCGGCCTGGGCGGCAGCCTCGGCCTCTGCCTGCGCGGCGGCCTCGGCCTCCTCCACGGCCTTCATGATGTCGTCGATATTGCAGTCCGCGTCAGCGGTCGGTACGCACAAGACCGACCCGTCCGGACCGATCACCGAGCCGTCGTCCAAAAGCTGCTGGGCATAGCTTGGCAACGTGCTGGCCGGGGCCAGAGCCACCGACAGCGCCGTGGTGGAGATCAGAAACTTTCTCATACCGTACCTCATTCTACATTGGGTCCTGGACAGTTCCAGGCCGACTCGATCTGGTCATAGCTGTCCAATCTGCCGCAGCAAGACCGGGTGGACACTGATAAGCGATATCACGGCCCTGCTTTGCAATAGCAGTGTCCGATCCGCGCCCGATCCGGCAGCGTCAGTCCGGTCGGGCGCTGCTGTCTCTCACCTCGGCACGGATCCATGCCTGAAACGACAGTAGCGGCGCACGAAGCGGATGGTTCTGCGGCCAGACGAGAAAGTAACTCCCCGCGGCGGCAATCGGCTGACCAAAGGCGGGAATAAGCCGTCGATCGGCCAGTTCCCGCTCAATCAGGAAGGTGGGGATCAGTGCCAGACCCATGCCAAGAAGCGCCGCCTGCGTCAGGGTGGCGAACTGGTCGAACAGCATCCCGCCCGGCCGCCGTTCGGCCACGCCATGCTGGGTGAGCCACCGCCCCCAATCGCCGCTGCGGCTTTCCAGCTGCAAAAGCGGGTGGTCCAGCACGGCAGCGGCGCTTGGCAACGGGCCGGACAGACGGCTTGGCGCGCCGACGGCCAGGACCGATTCGTCCATCAGGGGCAGATAATCGACGCCGGGCCAGTCGCGGCGACCGTAGTGGATCGCTGCGTCAAACGTCGTCTCGGTCAGATCGAAGGGCCGCAGGCGGGTGGAGAGGTTCACCGTCACCTCCGGGTGGTCGCGGGCAAACCGGGCGAGCCGGGGGGCAAGCCAATGCATCCCGAACGCCGGCAGGATCGCGAGGTTGAGGCTGCCGCCAGTCGGGTTCGCCCGCAGGCTTAGCGAGGCGGCGGCCAGAAGGGTCAGCGCTTTCCGTACCTCGGCCACATAATCCAGACCCGCCGCCGTCAGCCGCAGGCGCTGCCGTTCGCGGATCAGAAGGGTGACGCCCAACTGCGCCTCCAACCCCTGCAGCGAGCGGCTGATCGCCCCTTGGGTCAGGGCAAGCTCTTCGGCGGCGGCCGAGGCGGTGCCAAGCCGGTCCACAGCCTCCAACGCCAGCAGGGCGGGCAGGGCGGGCAGGTAGCGGCGGGGCAGCATTATGAGTTTCCCTCATGACCTGGTGCAGCGCTTTCGATAGCGCGCTGCGGGGTTTCATGCAATTCTTCTCCCAAAGACGGAGGTTTCCCATGCCCGACACCCTGCACATCGCCCCGACCCTGAAGCCCAAGGACGCGCCCGACCTTGGCCGCTTCGACTGGGAGGACCCGTTCCGCCTGAACGATCAGCTGACGGAAGAAGAGCGGATGCTGCGCGACGCCGCCCGCGCCTACGCATCCGAAAAGCTGCAACCCCGGGTGATCGCCGCCTACCGGGAGGAAGCGACCGACCCTTCGATCTTCCGCGAGATGGGGGCGATGGGCCTTCTGGGCCTGACCATTCCTGAGGAATACGGCGGGCTTGGTGCGTCCTACGTCGCCTATGGCCTCGTCGCGCGCGAGGTGGAGCGGGTCGACTCAGGCTATCGCAGCATGATGTCGGTGCAGTCGTCCCTGGTGATGTACCCGATCTACGCCTATGGCAGCGAGGAACAGCGCCGGAAATACCTGCCGAAGCTCGCCCGCGGCGAATGGATCGGCTGTTTCGGGCTGACCGAACCCGACGCAGGCTCGGACCCGTCGGGGATGAAGACCACCGCGCGGAAGACCGACAGTGGCTATGTGCTCAATGGCGCGAAGATGTGGATCTCGAACGCGCCAATTGCCGATGTCTTCGTGGTCTGGGCCAAGTCCGAGGCGCATGGCGGCAAGATCAGGGGGTTCGTCCTCGACAAGGGAACGCCGGGCCTCTCCGCGCCCAAGGTGGGCGGCAAGCTTTCCCTCCGCGCCAGTGTCACCGGCGAGATCGTGATGCAGGACGTGGTGGTGGGCGACGACGCGCTTTTGCCGCATGTCGAGGGGCTGAAAGGCCCGTTCGGCTGCCTCAACCGCGCGCGCTATGGCATCTCCTGGGGCGTGATGGGCGCGGCGGAGTTCTGCCTGCACGCTGCCCGCCAGTACGGGCTGGACCGCAAGCAGTTCGGGCGTCCCCTGGCGCAGACCCAGTTGTTCCAGCTGAAACTCGCCAACATGATGAGCGAGATTTCCCTGGGCCTGCAAGCCTCGCTTCGGGTCGGGCGGCTCATGGACGAGGCGAATGCAGCGCCCGAAATGATCAGCATCATCAAGCGCAACAACTGCGGCAAGGCCCTCGACGCGGCGCGGATGGCGCGGGACATGCATGGCGGCAACGGCATTCAGGAGGATTACCAGGTGATGCGCCACATGGTGAATCTGGAAACCGTGAACACCTATGAGGGCACGCATGACGTTCACGCGCTGATCCTGGGACGCGCGATCACCGGATTGCAGGCTTTCTTCTGACGGGTGCGGCGTGCTAGCCCGGTGTCGCGAAGGCGGCGCGGGTTGATGCCTCCGGCGGGGATATTTGAGGGACGAAGAATGGGGTCGTCGCCGCGCGTGACCGCTGTGCTGCCGGTGCGCAACGAGGGGGCGTTCCTTTTGGAATGGTTCGCGCATCACCGAGCCTGCGGCTTTACCGACTTTCTGGTCTTTTCCAACGATTGCAGCGACGGCACCGATGCGATGCTGGACCGGCTGGCGGCGTTGGGGTGGCTCACGCATGTCCGGAATGACGGGCCGCACCCCGAGGGTCCGCAATGGGCGGCGCTGAAGCAGGCGGACCGGCATCCGCTGATCGAGGCCTCGGACTGGGTGATGCCGATCGACATCGATGAGTTCGTCAACATTCATGTCGGCGACCGGACCATCGGAGCGCTGCTGGCGGCCTTGCCGGGGGCGACGGCGATCCCGCTCACCTGGCGGTTTTTCGGCAATGCCGGGGTGGTGGCCTATGAGGATCAGCCGATCCGCGAGACCTTCACCCGGGCCGCCCCCGCCATCCTGCATTGGCCATGGCGGGCGTCGCTGTTCAAGACGCTGTTTCGCCGCGACGGCAGCTATGGCAAGCTGGGCGTCCACCGGCCGCGCAAGCCGGATCCGGCGCTTATGGCGGGGCAGGCCTGGTTCGACGGCTCCGGTCGCCGTCTGCCCGAGCGGTTTCACACCGCGCGGATCTTCACCGATCCCGGGGTGGATTGTTTCCGGATGGCGCAGCTTAACCACTATGCGCTGGGGGCGATGGAAAGCTTTGTCGTCAAGTCAGACCGGGGGTCGGTGTTTCCCGGGGTGACGAGCCTGAAGCTCGACTACTGGGTCGACCGCAATTTCCAGGACGTCGAGGATACCAGCATCCTTGCCCTGGAAAGCGCCGCGCTGCGCGACGACTTGCACGCCGACCCGGTTCTTGGCCCGCTGCACCAGGCCGCGGTGGCGTGGCGCAAGGCGCGGTTCCAGACGCTGATGGCCGAAGAACCGTGGCGCGCGCTTTACGGCCGCCTTCTGATGACGCCGCCGACACGTGTCCTGCCGCGCGAGGTGGCCGAGGCGATCTGGCAGCGTCATGTCCGTCCCGCCGCGCGGGACTGAGCGTTCGGGCCGCTTAGTACTCCAGCAATTGCCAAAGCTCTTCGGTGCGGTTTTCCGTCATCTGACGCAGGCAGCCGTAGACCAGCAGGGGTTCGGCCGAGCCGCCGCGCATCGGAAAGCCCGACACCTCGCAATTGGCATCGCGGTAGGCGATCCAGGCGCGCTGCGCGGTGCGCAGGGCGGCTTCGGCACCCTGCAACTCGGGTGGCAACTGCTCGTCCATGACCTTCATTTCGGCCATCACCTCCTGGTAGGCCTGGTTCAACGCTTCATCTGCGGCCTGCCAGTCCTGTTCGGCGCAGATGTTCATTTCCTGCTGGGCGAAGGCGTTGGCGCAGTCGATCTCCTGGGCAGCCAGGGGCATGGCGGCCAGCCAAAGAAACAGGACGGGTAGGGTGCGGTTCAACATGGTCGGTCATCTCCTGCGGTGGGTTGCCTTGATCATCTGACGGCCCGGTGTGGCAAGACAATGGCCGGGCAGGGCGCTCCCCCTCTGGCCATGGCGTTGCAACTGCGCTACCCCGGGGTCATGACGACGCTGACGATCCGCCGCCCTGACGACTGGCATCTGCACCTGCGCGACGGGGCGGTGCTGCGGGCGGTGCTGCCCGAAACCAGCCGCCATTTCGCCCGTGCCATCGTGATGCCGAACCTGGTGCCACCGGTGGTCACGCTCGACGATGCGATGGCCTACCGCGAGCGCATCCTTGCCGCCCTGCCTGCGGGTGCCGATTTCCAGCCCCTGATGACGCTCTACCTGACCGAGACGACCGACCCCGCCGAAATGGCCCGCGCCGCCGCCTCGGGCGTGGTGAAAGCGGTCAAGCTTTACCCGGCGGGGGCCACGACCAACTCCACCTCCGGGGTGCGCGATCTCGATCGGGTCATGCCGGTCCTGGAGGCGATGGCGCGGGTCGGCCTGCCGCTTTGTATCCATGGTGAGGTGACGGACCCCGCAGTCGACATCTTCGACCGCGAGGCGGTGTTTCTGGACAGCGTGCTTGCCCCCCTTCGCCGGCGTCTGCCCGACCTGCGCGTGGTGCTGGAGCATGTGACGACGGCGGACGGTGTGGCCTTTGTCCGCGAGGCGGGGCCAGGGCTTGCCGCGACGATCACCACGCATCACCTGATCCTGAACCGCAACCACATCCTCGCCGGGGGGATCCGGCCGCATTACTATTGCCTGCCCGTCGCCAAGCGCGAAAGCCACCGGCTGGCGCTGCGGCAGGCGGCGACGAGCGGCGACCGCAAGTTCTTCCTCGGCACCGATTCCGCGCCGCATGTCGATGCGCTGAAGGAACAGGCCTGCGGCTGCGCGGGCTGCTTTACCGCGACCAATACCCTGTCCCTCCTCGCCCATGTGTTCGAGGAGGAGGGGGCGCTGGACCGGCTGGAAGGCTTCACCTCGCGGCATGGTCCGGCGTTCTATGGTCTGGCCGCGAACACCGCGACCCTGCGGCTGGAAAAGCGCGCTGAGCCTTGCCACTGGCCCGCGAAGATCATGACCGACGCCGGGCCCGTGACCGTTTTCAACCCCGGCTTCCCCGTGCATTGGCATGTGGCAACCTGACCCAGACGCAAAAATTTTCTGCGAAAATTTTTGGGTGCGAAAGGACTGAAGATGCTGCCCGCCACCTTCCCGCCGCAAGCCGAGATTGCCCGCCTGACCGCCCGCGCGCTGCTGGAAATCGAAGCGGTCCATTTCAACGCCGCGACGCCGTTCATCCTGGCCTCTGGCCTGCCTTCCCCCACCTATATCGACTGCCGCAAGCTGATCAGCTATCCGCGCATCCGGTCGATGCTGATGGATTTTCTGACCGCCACTGTCCTCCGCGACGCGGGGTTCGAGTCGTTCGATATCGTGGCCGGCGGCGAGACCGCAGGCATCCCCTTCGCGGCCCTGGTGGCCGAGCGTCTGGCGCTTCCCATGACCTATATCCGGAAGAAGCCGAAAGGCTACGGCCGCAACGCCCGGATCGAAGGCGTGATGGCCGAAGGCGACCGGGTCCTGTTGATCGAGGATCTGACCACCGACGGCGGCTCGAAGCTTTCCTTCGTCGAGGCGATCCGTGAGGTTGGGGCGACCTGCGCCCATACTGCGGTGATCTTTTCCTACGGCATTTTCCCCGAAACCGTGCCGAAGCTGGCCGAACACGGGGTGCAGCTCCATCAGCTTTGCACCTGGTGGGATGTCCTGGCCGAAGCCCGTTCGCAGCGCAGTTTCGACCCCTCTACCCTGACCGAGGTCGAGGCGTTCCTGACCGCCCCGCGCGCCTGGCAAGAGGCGCGCAAACCGGTTTGACGCAAGGTCAATATTTCAGGGGGCGAAGCTGTGGGGCGTTTGGGGATAACCCCCGCGCCGAATCGCTGAAATTGTGGTAACCTCATCCTCCGGCCCAAGCTGTGGTGGTCCAACGCGCGAAATCAGGCGGGAATGTGGCATCAACCGGGATTATCCCCCGACTTGTCCCGATTGCCAGACCGCCTGCGCGTCGTGCAGACACGACACTCAAGCCGTCCGGCCAAGCGCCCCCAGAGGACCAGAATGAACGAAATCACCGCCTTGCGACCCTTGATGCCGTCGACGACCCAAGCGCCGTCCGATGCCGCCCTTGAATCCCTGCCGCATAACATCGAGGCGGAACAACAGCTTTTGGGCGCGATCCTGACCAACAACGACATCTACGACCGCATCTCCTCGGTGGTGAAACCGGCGCATTTCTTTGATCCTGTCCATCAGCGCATCTATGAAGTTGCCGCCGCGCGGATCCAGAAGAACGCGCTCGCCTCGCCCGTGACGCTGAAGGCGTTCTTTGATGAGGATGCGGGCCTGAAGGAACTGGGCGGGCCGACCTACCTTGTCCGCCTTGCCGGGGCGGCAATCTCGGCCTATGCGGCGCGGGACTATGCACAGATGATCTACGACCTCGCCGTGCGGCGGGAGCTGATCCAGCTTGGCCGCGACATCGCCGCCAAGGCCGCCACGGTCGAGGTCACCAGCGAACCCAGGGATCAGATCGTCGAGGCTGAGCAGCGGCTATACGTCTTGGGCGAACAGGGCACCGCCGAACGCGGCTTTCAAAGCTTTCTGCGCGCGGTCACTGATGCGGTGAACATCGCCAACGCCGCCTATCAGCGCGACGGCGGCCTTGCGGGGATTTCGACCGGCCTCATCGACATGGACAAGAAACTGGGGGGCTTGCACCCCTCGGACCTTCTGATCCTTGCCGGGCGGCCGTCGATGGGCAAGACCTCGCTTGCGACCAACATCGCCTTCAACATCGCCAAGGCGCACCGGCACGGGCGGCTGCCGGATGGCACCGACGGGTCGGTCGAAGGCGGGGTGGTCGGGTTCTTTTCCCTGGAAATGTCCGCCGAACAGCTTGCGGCGCGGATCCTGTCCGAAGCCTCGCTCGTGCCGTCCGAACAGATCCGGCGCGGCGAGATGACCGAGGCTGAGTTCCGCCGCTTTGTCGAGGCGGCGAAGGCGCTGGAGGCGTGCCCCTTGTATATCGACGACACCCCCGCCCTGCCGATCTCCCAGGTCGCGGCGCGGGCCCGGCGGCTGAAGCGGACGCATGGGCTGGATGTCCTGATCATCGACTACCTGCAGCTTTTGCGCGGCACCTCGAAGGAAAACCGCGTGCAGGAAGTGTCCGAGATCACCCAGGGCCTGAAAGCCATCGCCAAAGAGTTGAACATCCCGGTCATCGCGCTGTCGCAGCTTAGCCGTCAGGTCGAGAACCGGGAGGACAAGCGCCCGCAGCTTAGCGACCTCCGCGAATCCGGCTCGATCGAGCAAGACGCCGATGTGGTGATGTTCGTCTACCGCGACGAATACTACCGCGAGCGGGAAAAGCCCGGCGATCATGAGCTGGAAAAGATGGCGCAATGGCAGTCGGTGATGGAATCGGTGCATGGCAAGGCCGAGGTCATCATCGGCAAGCAGCGCCACGGGCCGATCGGGACCATCGAACTCAGCTTCGAGGGGCGCTTTACCCGGTTCAGCAATCTTGCGAAGCCCTGGCAGGCGGGGCAGGGGGCGGGTCAGGCCTCAGGCCCGGGCGACACCAGCTTCTAGACCCGCACCCGCAACTCGCGCAAACCGTGGAAATGGTAGGTGTCACCATAGACCGGCGGCGCAGCAAGGCGCAGGCCGGGGTGGCGGGCAAAGAGGCTGGGCAGCGCCAGTTGCAACTCCAGCCGGGCCAGGGGCGCGCCGACGCAGAAGTGGAGGCCCGCACCAAAGCTGGCATTGGCCTGCACCGGACGGAAGGGCAGGAAACGGTCGGGTCGGTCCCAGGGGCCAGGGTCCCGGTTCGCCGCCGCCAGAAGCAGCCCGACCTGATCGCCGCGCTTGAAGGTATGGCCCATCACCTCCACCGTGTCATAGGCCCAGCGGGTGAACATGTGCAACGGCGGGTCAAAGCGCAGGATCTCTTCCACCGTCGCCTCGATGGCCGGTTCGGCCAAAGCGGCCAGCGGAGTCTTGGTCTGCAACAGCGTCTTCACCCCGTTGCCGATGCTGTGTACCGTCGCCTCATGCCCCGCATTGAGGATCAGGATGCAGGTGGAGATCAGCTCCTCCGTCGTCAGCTTCTCCCCCTCCATCTCGGCGGCGATCAGCTGGGTGATCAGATCATCGGCGGGCCGCGCGCGGCGTTCCTCGACATAGCCCTGCAGGAAGGCCACGAACGCCTTTGTCGCAGCGATGGCGCTGGCCTCGACCTTACCCGTGCGACCGGCGCGGTACATGCCGACCATCGCGTTCGACCAGGCCAGAAGGTCGGGGGCCATCGCCTCGGGCACACCCAGAAGCCGGGCGATGATCCGCACCGGCAGGGGCTGGGCAAAGGCGGGCAAAAGGTCGAACGCACCGGATGGAAAGGCGTCGATCAACTCCTCCGCCAGGGCCGCGATCTCGGGCCCCAGCGCCGCTATCCGGCGTGAGGTGAAGGCGCGCAGCACCATGCCGCGCAGCCTGGTGTGGCGCGGCGGCTCAAGCTCAAGCATCGAATGCGCCTCGACCGCGTAGAACGGGGCGAGGTGCGGCGGGATCACCGGCGGAGTGACCGGCACCCGGCCAAAGCGGCGGTCGCGAAAGATCGCATGCACCGCTGCCGCATTGCAGGTACAGACAAGGTCATAGTCCTGCCAGTGAAAGAACGGCCCGACCTGCCGCGCCACCTCATAGAACGGATAGGGGTTCTGCACAAAGGCCGGATCGGTGGGCGCTTGCTGCAACGACTTCATCGCGCGCGGGTCCCGACCAGCCCCCCGATCAGCCCCTGGGCCACCATCGCCCCAAGGACCACGATCACCGCCCCCAGCGTCTGCACCCAGTTCCACGCCCCGCCCAGCGCAAAGATCATCAGCATCACATAGAACGGCACCGCGTTCGAATGCATCGAGGCTGCCCCGATCCCGATCCTGCCGACCGAGATGATCCACAAGACCTGGCTGACCGCCATCGAGCCGATGCCGAAGATCGCCAGCGCGCCAAGCTCGGGCAGACCGATGGCGGACCAGTCGGGCCAGGCATCGCGCAGCAGCCCATCCCCCAGCGCCGCTGCCAGGGAGATGACCGCAGCGCCCGCCACGGTCACGGCGCTGCGGCCCAGCGCGGTCAGGTCCGGCAGCGCCCGCACCGTCGCGCGGCGGCCCCAGGTGTAGCACAGAACCGACCCAAGCGCCGCCAGAAGCCCCACGCCGAAGTCAAAGCTGCCCTCGGTCCCGCTGACGGCAATCAACCCGCCGGCCACCGACAGGACCAGACCCACGGCCAGCGCGCGGGTAAAGGGGCGGCGGTCGGCCACGCATTCCAGAACGATCCCGGCCACCGGCATGCTGGCCGTCACGATGGCCACGGTGACCGCGTCGCTAAGCTGCAAGGCGATGATGATGAAGAACGAGGCCAGCCCCAGCGACACGAAACCGACCGCCGTCCCGGTCAGCCAATCCGCCCGCCGAACCGCCGCCCCGCCTTCGACCGCCCACCAGACCGCAAGGAGCACGATCCCGGCCAGGGCGGCCCGCGCGGCGGTCAAGGCGATCGGCGGTGCATGTGGCACGATCACATCCGCCGCAGGCAGACCCGCCGCCCAGATCACCATCGAGGCAAGGCAGATCAGGTTTGCCACGATCAGGGACCGGCGCAAGCTCGGGGTAAGGGCCGTCATGCCGGGAAGCTTATCCGGCAAAGGGTCCAGGCGGCTGGCCTGTCCGCGACGCCGGATGTCGGGGCCAACCGGACGCGGTCACGCGGAAAGGGCCGCCACGATCGCGCCGAAATCGGCGGCCTTGAGACTGGCCCCACCCACCAGCGCGCCATCGACCTGCGGCACGGCAAAGATCTCCGCCGCGTTCGACGGCTTGACCGATCCGCCATAAAGCAGCCGCACCCCCCGCGCCTCGGCCCCGATCAACGCCTGCAGGCGGTTTCGCAGAAACTCATGCACCTCGGCAATCTCGGCCAGGGTCGGGGTGCGCCCGGTGCCGATGGCCCAAACCGGCTCATAGGCCACCACCAAATTGGCCGCCGTCGCCCCGGCAGGCAGCGACCCGTCCAGCTGGCTGCCGACCACCGCAAGCGTCCGGCCCGCGTCGCGCTCGCCCTCGGTCTCGCCGATGCAGACCACGGCGACCAGACCCGCCGCAAGCGCCGCCTCGGCCTTCGCGCGCACGAGCGCATCCGTCTCGCCATGGTCGGCGCGGCGTTCGGAATGACCGACGATCACATGGCTCGCCCCGGCATCCCTCAGCATCGGGGCCGAGACATCGCCGGTATGCGCGCCCGAGGGTTTCGGATGGCAATCCTGCCCGCCGATCCTCAACGCACTTCCCCGCGCCACCGAAGCCATCTGTTGCACCAGCGTGGCGGGCGGGCAGATCAGCATCTCGCACCCCGGCATCGGATGCGCCGCGATCAGCGCCTGCAGCTCTACCACCGACCCTGCGGTCCCGTTCATCTTCCAGTTACCCGCCGCCAGCTTTCGCATCCGCATCCCCCCATATTGCCAAAAAAGGCCTAGCGCCTCGGCACCCGAAACGAAAGCCTCAGGCTTCCTTTCTGCACAAATATCCTCGGGGGGTGAGCCGGCACGGCGAGGGGGCGGAACGCCCCCTGCAACCGTCGCGCCAAGGTCAGGCCGTCGTCGCGTCCTTGAACTTGATCGATTCCCCGCAGCCACAAGCCTCGGCCACGTTCGGGTTGCGGAAGGTGAACTTCGCCTCCAGAAGCGAGGTTTCATAATCGATCTCGGTGCCGATCAGGAACATCTGCGCCATCGGCGCGATCATCACCCGCGCGCCGTCCTGCTCGACCACCTCATCCAGCGGGTTGACGCTGCTGACATAGTCCATGGTGTATTCCATGCCCGCGCAGCCACCCTGGCCTTGCCGGTCATCCATTCAAGCCCGACCGATGGCCAGACTACATGAAGCCAAGCTCCAGCTTGGCTTCATCCGACATCATGTCCATGCCCCAGGGCGGATCGAAGGTCATCTGCACCTCGACCTGCTTCACGCCGGGCAAGGGCTCCACCGCGTCGGCGACCCAGCCGGGCATCTCACCGGCGACCGGGCAGCCGGGGGCGGTCAGGGTCATGGTGATGTTGACCTCGGCCTCGGGGCCGATGTCGATGGTATAGACCAGCCCGAGATCATAGATGTTGACCGGAATTTCCGGGTCGAACACCGTCCGGCACGCCTCGACGATCTGCGGGTAAAGCGGATGGTCCGTGCTGGAGGGTTTGATCAACGGCATCCCCTCGACCTGATCCTGCATGGCTTCTGTCCCCGCTCATCTATTCCGAGCAATTATATAGGGATTTCCCCGCCAAGGTCCAGAGGAGCGTCAGAACGGAATTTCGTCATCCATGTCCGCCCGGCCGCCACCGCCGCCACCGCCGCCGCCACCGGAACCGCCACCGCCAAAGCCACGGCCCGAGGACGCGCCACCGCCCTGACCGCCCATGTCGTCATAGCCGCCCCGGTCATCGTAGCCGACCGCGCCGCCCCCAGACCCGCCACCCGATCCGCCCCCCTCGCCCTTCTTCAGATACTGTTCGGCGATCTTGCCAAGCGGTTCGTTCAGGATCGACACGCGGTGCCATTCGGTCCGCTCTTTCCGCTCACCCGACTGCTTGTCGCGCCAGGTCTCCGACGTGGCGATGTTGAGGTTGACCACCTTGCCGCCGTTCTGGAAACTGCGCACCTCGGGGTCGCGGCCAAGGTTGCCGACGATGATGACCTTGTTGACAGAGCCTGCCATGTGATTCTCCCTGGTTCTAGGCGCAGGGCAGCATGGCCGCCCCGTGGTTAACGAAGCCTATACCGAGGCCCGGCCAAGCCGCAATCCAGCTTCGGCACCCGGATCGGCGGGTCGCTGCCGGCCTTGGAGACAGCCTGCGCGGACGGCAAGGCGAAACCGGCTGGAAAAGACCGGCCAGGCCGCTATACTTTTGCGGATCGGAAACGGCGGGGATGCCATTGGGCTGGATCGATGAGACTGCGCGTCGCCGCGCTGCAAATCTGTTCGTGGCAGGTCTCCTGGTCGGCTCGGGCGGCGACGTTGCGCTGGCCGAAGGCCTGCTTCTCAGCGGCTCGACGAAATCGCGCAGCGCTATCTTCGAGTCCCAGTCGCGGCTGATCGACGACAAGCTTGCCAACCAATACAGCGGCTCGGTGCGCCTGACCCCCAAGTACAAACAGGGCGAGACCGAGGTTGCCGCAAGCCCGGCCTATACCGGGTCCTACCGGGGCGCGTATCTCACGCTTGCCAAGGCCGCCGCGCAGAAGCATGGCGTGCCGGAGGATCTGTTCCTGCGCCTCGTGCAGCAGGAGTCCGGCTGGAACCCGGCAGCCGTTTCGGACAAGGGGGCCACGGGCCTCGCCCAGCTGATGCCCGAAACCGCTGCCGACCTTGGGGTCGACATCACCGACCCGGAAGCCAACCTTGACGGCGGTGCCCGCTACCTCCGCGCGCTTTACGACCGCTTCGGCACCTGGAAGCTTGCGCTCGCCGCCTACAACGCCGGCCCAGGGGCGGTCGAGGCGTATGACGGCATCCCGCCTTTCGCCGAAACCGAGAGTTACGTGGAGGCCATCCTGGGGGAGGGGCTGACGTAGGGTTGGCGTAGGGTGGGCAATAGTGCCCACGCCCCGCTGCCGCAAATGCTATTCCGCCGCGATCTTGATCACCGGCTCCATCTCGGCCAGGATCTTCGCCGAAAGGTGGCACTTGATCTGATGCCCACCGGCAAGCTCCTGCACCGGCGGCATCTCCACCTCGCAAAGCCCGCCCGGAACCTGAGACTTCCAGCGACACCGGGTCTGGAACGGGCACCCCGGCGGCGGGTTCATCGCCGAGGGGATGTCGCCGTCCAGCACGATGCGCTTCCTTATCACCTTGGTGTCGGCGATCGGCACGGCGGACAGAAGCGCCTCGGTATAGGGGTGGTAGGGCGGCTGGAACACCTGGTCGGTAGAGCCCATCTCGACCACATGGCCAAGATACATCACCATCACCCGGTCGGCGAGGTAGCGCACGATCGAAAGGTCATGGCTGATGAACAGGAGCGTCGTCTTGTTCTCACGCTGGATGTCCATCAGAAGGTCGGTCACGGCGGCCTGCACGCTGACGTCAAGCGCCGAGACGGGTTCATCCGCGACCACCACCTTCGCACCCCCGGCGAAAGCCCGCGCGATGCCGACGCGCTGCTTCTGGCCGCCGGACAGCTGCCGCGGCATCCGCTCGGCAAAGGCGCGGGGGAGTTTCACGAGATCCAGAAGCTCCAGCATCCGGGCCTGCCGCTCGGCGTCGGAGCGGCCGTACTTGAAGATCTCCAGCGCCCGGATGATCTGGCGGCCGACCGACATCGACGGATTGAGCGTGTCGAACGGATTCTGGAACACCATCTGCACCTGGGAAACGGTATCGGTGTTGCGCTTCTGGATCGGGGTCGACTGCACGTTTTCGTCAAACAGCATGATGCTGCCGCTGGTTGCCGTCTCAAGCCCCATCAGCACCTTGGCGAAGGTCGACTTGCCGCAACCGCTTTCGCCGACGATGGCGAGGGTCTCGCCCTCCCGCGCTTCGAAGCTGAGGGTTTCATTGGCCTTGACCACCTTCTTCGCCCCACCGCCAAAGGCACCGGAAGAGACGGCATAGTATTTCTTCAGATCCTCCATCTTCAGGACGACCCGGCCGATGGGTGATTTTTCCTTGACCGCGCGGGCGGCCGGGGGGGCGGCCCAGTCAATCTCGGCCCAGCGGAGGCAGCGGCTCGCGTGGCGGTCATCGCCGGGGATGGCGTCCATCGGCACCTCGGTCGCATCGCAGCGCCCGGCATGGAAATAGTCGCAGCGCGGCCCGAAGTTGCAGCCCGGCGGGCGTTCGTGCGGCAAGGGGAAGTTGCCGGGAATCGAGATCAGGGGGCGTGAGTTCTTGTCGGCCCCGGGCAGCGGGATCGAGCGGAAGAGGGCCTGGGTATAGGGGTGGCGCATCTTGTCGAAGACCTGCGCGACATTCCCGGTCTCCACCGCTTCGCCGGAATACATCACGCAGATCCGGTCGCAGACATCCATGATCAGGCCAAGGTTGTGGCTGATGAACAGCATCGAGGTGCCGTATTTCTTGCCCAACTCCTTGACCAGATCGACGATCCCGGCCTCGACCGTCACATCAAGCGCGGTGGTGGGTTCGTCCAGGATGAGGAGTGCAGGCTTGGCCATCAGCGCCATTGCAATGACGATGCGCTGCTGCTGGCCACCGGAAAGCTGGTGCGGATAGGCGTTGATGATCCGATCGGGGTCGGGCAGGCGGACGTCGGCGACGATCTGGCGGGCAAGCTTCCAGGCCTCCTCCTTGGCCATGCCGAAATGGATCATCGGCACCTCGGCCAATTGCGCGCCGATCTTCATCGCCGGGTTCAGCGAGGCCATCGGTTCCTGATAGATCATCGCGATTTCCGAGCCGCGGATATGGCGCAAGCCTTCATCGTCCATATGCGTCAGGTCGCGGCCCTTGAACTTGATCGACCCGGCGACGATCTTGCCGTTCTTGCCCAGCTCGCGCATCACGGCGAGGGCCACGGTCGACTTGCCGCAGCCGGATTCGCCCACGAGCCCCATCGCCTCACCCGGCATGACGGTGCAAGAGAAATCCATCACCGCCGGGATTTCCCGCAGGCGGGTGAAGAAGCTGATCGACAGATGCTCGATCTCGAGGATCGGTTTGGTCGGGTCCCAGTCAGCCATGGCCATCTCCTTTGACGGGCGACGGAGCGGGGGTTTCACACCCCCGCACCCCCGTGGGATATTTGTGCAGAAAGGATGACATCAGTCCCTCAGGCTCTCTTCGCGCAAGCCGTCGGCGAGGAGGTTGAGGCCGAGGACCAGGCTCATCAGCGCAAGGGCAGGGACGATGGCGGCATGCGGGAAGAGGCTCAGCGTCTTGCGGCCATCGTCGATGGTGGAGCCCCAGTCCGGGCTGTCGGGGGCGACGCCAAGGCCGAAGAACCCCAGCGTGCCAAGCAGGATCGTGGTGTAGCCGATGCGCAGGCAGAAATCGACGATCAGCGGGCCGCGCGCGTTGGGCAAAATCTCCCACAGCATGATGTACCAGGGGCCTTCACCCCGTGTCTGGCCCGCCGCCACATAGTCGCGCGCCTTGAGGTCGAGGACGATGCCGCGCACGATGCGGAACACCGTTGGCGCGTTCACGAACACGACCGAGACGAAGACGTTAAGGAGGTTCGGCTCCATCGACCAGATGCCAAGCGGGTCGCGGTTGAAGGCCAGGCCGGAATAGGCCCAGAGGCCCAGGACCAGAACCGCGCCGACGTAGATGTTGCGCTTCAGGGGATCGGTGAAGAAGCGCGCGTTCAAGAGGATCGACAGGAAGATGATCGGGAAGATGAAGAGCGTTGCGGCCATCATCTCGGGGATCGAGAGGCGCAGGCATTGCGGTGCGGTCAGGGGTACCGAGACGTAGGCGGTGCAGGCCGCCTCGGCGGCGGTGGAGAGGAGCGAGCCGAAGAGGAGGATCTGGTGATCGACAATCTCGGGCGTGACGAGGAGGTAGAAGAGAAGGATCACCGGGAAGGCCAGGACCAGGTTGGCGACAAACGACAGCCCGGTGTCGAGCTTGCCGCCGAAATAGCCCGCGGGGACGCCCAGCGTGATCCCGACCATGAAGGCGAAGGCGGTGGCAGCGGGGGCGATCGACAGAACCGACCGCGCGCCCATCACCATCCGGCTGAAGACATCGCGCGCAAGATGGTCGCCGCCCAGCAGGAACCACGCATAATCCCCGGCCTCCGCCCCGGCAAGCGGGGTGCCGGGGGGCACGTTCTTCATGCCGGAAAACTGGCCAAGCGGGTCATGCGTGATCACCATGTCGGCGAAAAGCGCGGTGAAGACCCAGAAGATCACGATGCCGAAGCCGATCATGCCGACCGGGCTGTCGAAGAGCTTGCCGTAAAGACCAAGCCGCCGCTTGAAGGCCAGCGACAGCGCGAAGGTGACCGCAAGCGCTGCCCACACCGGCAGGAACTGCGCCGCGATCCGGCCGAAGATGCCGCCCCAGGAAAGAAGATCGTCCATGGCGGTTCCTTAACTTAGCCGGATGCGCGGGTTCAGGAACACGTAGCCCACGTCCGAGATGAGCTGGGTCACCAGCACCACGAAGACGGCCACGACCGAACAGCTGAGCAGAAGGTTGATGTCGTTGTTGCCTGCGGCCTGGACCAGCGTCCAGCCGAAGCCCTTGTAATTGAACAATGTCTCGACAATGACGACGCCGTTCAA
>NCDS01000019.1 GCA_002280315.1 Rhodobacterales bacterium 32-66-7
GGTGCAGTCCCCCGCGATCGACGCGATGGTTGACCGGATGCTGACCTCGGAAACGCCCGAAAGCTTTGAACAGGCAGCCCAGGCGCTGGACCGGCTGTTGACGGCAGGGCGCTATGTCGTGCCGTTCTGGTATGCCGACCGCAATCTGATCGTCCATGCCAGGGAATTGCAGCCCCCCGCCATCGTCCCGCTTTACGGCGACTGGGGAAGTTCGTATCTTCCTGCCCTGTGGTGGTACGAAGAATGACCGCCAAGGCTAGATGTAGCGGCAGAACATAGGGCAGGCAGACATGGCAAAGTGGATTTTACTGGCGGCGCTCGTGACCCTTGCGGCGTGCAACACCATCGCCGGGGTGGGTGAGGATGTGTCGGGCGGCGCGCGGACGGTGCAGGGCTGGTTCTAGCCCCGCCGCCGACTTTGGCCGAAAGTCAGCTTCCGGGGTGGACGAAGACCGCAACCCCGTTCGGCTGGCATGGCTGGTCGATGCGCTGGATCAAGCGGCCCCCCTCAGGAAAGGGAGGTCACCCAGAGGATCGTCGCATCCTCGTCCGACAGGCTGATCACGTTGTGCCCCATCGCCGCGTCGTAATAGGCGCTGTCGCCGCGACGGAGGTCCATCGGCTCGTAGAATTCCGAATAAAGCCGGATGACCCCGGTCAGCACATACAGAAACTCCTCGCCGTCATGGCGCACCCAGCCGTAGAACTCTGCCAGATCGCGGGCGCGGATCGTGGCGCGGTAGGGCAGCATCTGCTTGCGGGTCAGGCTCGCGGCCAGAAGCTGGTGTTCATAGGTCGTGGTCGCCTGCAACTGACCCTCACCCGCCTTGGTCACCGCCATCCGCCCGTTGACCTGCACCCGCGACGGCGGGGTGAAGAGCTGCGGCACAGAGATCGCCAACCCGCCTGCCAGCTTTTTCAACGCCTCATAGGTCGGGCTCATCTGTCCGTTCTCGATCTTCGACAGGGTTGACCGCGCCAGACCCGCACGATTGGCCGCCTCTTCCAGCGTCCAGCCGCGCGACCGGCGCAAGGAGCGCACCCGTTCCCCAAGGTGCGGCCAGGCCATCCAGATTGCGGCGCGCGGTAGGCTGGGCCCGGCCTTGCAACCTTGATGGCTGCGGGATCGCCCGACGCTCACATCTGCACGACGGGGATCAGTTTGCCCTTGCCCGTCCCGGACGGGCAAGGCACACCCTTCAGGCCCCACCCTGCCCCACCCTGCCCCACCCTGCCCCAATTGCCGAGACGACCGTGATGATCCGCCTTGATATCTTCTCCGACCCCGTCTGTCCCTGGTGCTACATCGGCAAGGCGCATCTGGACCGCGCGCTGGCTGACCACCCTGGCCACCCCTTCACGCTGATCTGGCATCCGTTCCAGCTTAACCCCGACATGCCGCGCGGGGGGATGCCGAAGCGCGCCTATCTTGAGGCGAAGTTTGGCGGTCCGGCCCGCGTGGATGCGATGTTCGACCGCTTGCGTGAGGTGGCCAGTGCCGCCGGTGTGCCGTTCGATCCCGCCCTTGCGCCCATGATGCCGAATACGCTCGACGCGCATCGGCTGATCCATTGGGCGGGGCTCGAGGGTTTGCAGACCAAGGTGAAGGACCGCCTGATGCGCGCCTATTGGCTGGAGGCGCGGGATATCGGCGATCCCGAAACCCTTGCCGATATCGCGGGTGAGGCGGGGATGGACCGCGCGGTCACCCTGCGCCTGTTGCAATCTGACGCCGATGCCGATGATATCCTTGCCCGCGACGCCGACGCCCGCGCCAAGGGTGTGAACGCGGTGCCGACCTTCCTCGTCGCGCAAAGCTATGTCGTGTCCGGCGCGCAACCGCCCGAGCTTTGGGCCCAAGTCATCGCCGAACTGACGGCCCCGCCGGAAAGCAAGCTCAATTGACCGAAACCGCCGCCCCACCCGTGTCGCGCGGTGAATTCATCGCGATCATCGCGATGCTGTTCGCCACCATCGCGCTGTCCATCGACGCGATGCTGCCCGCCCTCCCCGAGATTGCCGCCACCCTGTCACCGGGCGCGCCGAACGCAGCGCAACTGGTGGTGACGAGCTTCGTCCTCGGGATGGGCATCGGCACCCTGTTCGTCGGGCCATTGTCCGATGCCTTCGGGCGCAAGCGCGTGATCATGATCGGCTCGGGCATCTTTGCGCTTGCAGCCCTGGCCTGCTACATCGCCCCGTCGCTGGAGATGCTGCTTCTGGCGCGGCTGGTGCAGGGGCTAGGCGTTTCCGCCCCGCGCGCGGTGTCGATGGCGATGGTCCGCGACCTTTTTCGCGGGCGCGAGATGGCCCAGGTGATGAGCTTCATCATGATGGTCTTCACCCTGGTCCCCGCCGTCGCCCCCTTGATGGGCCAGGGCATCATCGCGCTGGCCGACTGGCGGGCGATCTTTCTGGCCTATGTGGTGTTCTCGGCCATCACCATGCTCTGGCTTGGCCTGCGCCAGCCCGAGACCTTGCCGCTGGCCAACCGCAGACCCCTCGCCCTCGGCACGCTTTGGACAGCAACGAAAAGCCTGGCGCAACACCGGGTCGTGGTCGTGTCGATCCTGATCCAGAGCCTGGTCCTTGCCGCGCTTTTCGCCACCCTGTCGTCGATGCAGGGGATATTCGAGATCCGCTTCGACCGGGGCGCCAGCTTTCCGATCTGGTTCGGCGTGATCGCCATTGGCTCCCTTTGGGGGAGTGTCCTGAACAGCCGGGTGGTGATGGGCCTTGGCATGCGGCGCGTGGTGGCCGGCATTCTGACCGGGCAACTGGCCCTGACGCTGGTTACCCTGTTGGCGGTGGCCAGCGGCTTGATGCCCGAGGCGCTGGCCTTCCCGGCGCATATCCTGTGGTCGATCGGGCTTTTCGGGATGATGGGGCTGACGATGGGCAACCTCAACGCCCTCGCGATGGAGCCTGTGGGCCATATCGCCGGGCTTGCGTCCTCGGTGATCCTGTCGATATCCACCGTGGTGTCGGTTTTGCTGGCGATCCCGGTCGGGTTGGCCTTCGACGGGACGCTCGTGCCGCTTCTGACCGGGGTCAGCGTCCTTCTAGGCGCGGCCTGTCTGGCCTTGCGCTACGGCCTGCCGCGTTAGGCTTTCGCCGCCTGCAACACCTGGGCAAGGTCGCGGGCGATGGCGAAGGCGCCCTTGATCCGCTCGGCTTCGGTCTTCATCTCGCCGGTCAGGACGATCTTCGTGCCGTTCACCCGCGCCGCCGGGCCCTGCGCCTTCAGGAAATCGACCAGACCCGCCGGATTGGCGAACTTGTCGTTGTGAAACTGCACCGTCGCGCCCTTCGGCCCCGCGTCGAGCTTCGAGATTCCCGCCCGCTTGCACATCGCCTTGATCCGGACGATCAGCATCAGGGTGTTGACCTCTTTCGGCAGGGGCCCGAAACGGTCGATCAACTCGGCCGCGAACCCCTCCAACTCCACCTTGGTGCCAAGCGAGGAGAGCCGCCGGTACAACCCAAGCCGGATATCGAGATCAGGGATGTAGCTTTCCGGGATCATCACCGGCACGCCCAGGTTCAACTGCGGGCTCCAACCGTCGGAAATCGTAGACAAACCCTCCAACTCACCCGACTTGATCTTGGCAATCGTGTCCTCCAGCATCTGCTGGTAAAGCTCATAGCCGACCTCGCGGACATGGCCGGATTGTTCCTCGCCCAGAAGGTTGCCTGCCCCGCGCAGATCAAGGTCGTGGCTGGCAAGGTTGAACCCCGCGCCAAGACTGTCGAGGCTGCCGAGCAAGCGGAGCCGCTTTGTCGCCTGCGGCGTCAACGGCGCGCGGGGTTTGGTGGTGAGGTAGCAATAGGCCCGCGTCTTCGACCGCCCCACCCGCCCCCTTATCTGGTACAGCTGGCTTAGCCCGAACATGTCGGCCCGGTGCACGATCATCGTGTTGGCGGTCGGGATATCCAGCCCGCTTTCGACGATGGAGGTGGCGACCAGCACGTCGAACTTGCCGTCGTAGAACTGGTTCATCCGGTCATCGAGGTCACCCGCCGCAAGCTGACCGTGGGCCACGACATAGCTGACCTCGGGGACATGGGTTTTCAGGAAATCCTCAACCTCATGCAGGTCCGAGATCCTTGGCACGACATAGAACGACTGCCCGCCGCGGAACCGTTCGCGGAGCAAAGCCTCACGGATGGTGATCGTGTCGAACTCGCTGACATAGGTGCGGATCGCCAGGCGGTCGACCGGGGGCGTCGCGATGATCGACAGGTCGCGCACCCCGGTCAGGCTAAGCTGCAAGGTGCGCGGGATCGGCGTTGCGGTCAGGGTCAGGACGTGAACCTCGGACCGCATTTCCTTCAGCCGCTCTTTGTGGGTAACGCCGAAGTGCTGTTCCTCATCGATCACCAGAAGGCCCAGCTTCTTGAAGCTGATAGACTTGGCCAGCAGCGCATGGGTGCCGACGACGATATCCACCGACCCGTCGCTGATCGCCGCCCGCGTCGCGTTGGCGTCCCTGGTCGAGACAAACCGCGACAAGGGGCGGATGGAGATTGGGAAGCCCCGGAACCGCTCGACAAAGCTGCGGTAGTGCTGCCGTGCCAGAAGCGTGGTCGGGCAGACCACCGCGACCTGCATCCCCGACAGCGCCGCGACAAAGGCCGCGCGCATCGCCACCTCGGTCTTGCCGAACCCCACGTCACCGACAATCAGCCGGTCCATGGGCGAGCCTTTCTCAAGGTCCGCCACCACATCGGCAATGGCCGAAAGCTGATCGTCGGTCTCCTGATAAGGAAACCGCGCCGCGAACGCCTCCCAGATCGAATGCGGTGCTTCCAGGATCGGCGCGTGGCGGAGCGCGCGTTCGGCGGCGATCCGCATCAGCCGGTCGGCGATTTCCTTGATCCGCTCTTTCAGCCTGGCCTTCTTGGCCTGCCAGGCCCCGCCGCCCAGCCGGTCCAGCAGCCCCTCTTCATGGCCGTAGCGGCTGAGCAGCTCGATATTCTCGACCGGTAGGTAAAGCTTTGCGTTCTCGGCATATTCCAGCATCACGCAGGCATGGGGCGCGCCAAGGGCGGTGATCGTCTCGATCCCGAGATAGCGCCCGACGCCATGTTCGACATGCACCACGAGATCGCCGGGGCTAAGGGTATCGACCTCACGGAGGAAGTTGTCGGCCTTCCGTTTGCGGCGCGGCTTGCCGACCAGCCGGTCCCCCAGCACATCCTGTTCCGAGATCACCGCAAGGCCGGGGGCAGTGAACCCGGCCTCCAGCGGCCAGATCACCAGGAAAAGGCCGCCCTTGCCTTCGGGCAAGTGGCGGAGGTCAGGAACCTCAACCGCACCGCGCAGACCATTGTCGGCCAGAAGCCCCTTCAGCCGGTCGCGCGCGCCATCGGACCAACTGGCAATCACCACATGCGAGGTTTTCGCAAGCGTCTGAACATGCTCGGCCAAGGCCCCGAAGAGGTTCAGCTTTTCCTGCTGACGCTCCGGCGCGAAACTGCGGCCTGCGCGCGCGCCGGCATCCAGCACCCCCGGCCCCGGGCTTTGCGGCAGGGGCGACAATTGCACCACACGGTGGCGGGCGGTCGCCGCCTCCCAAGCTGCATCATCCAGATACAGATCCTCCGCCGGGACCGGCTTGTAGACCGTGTCGATCCGACCCTTGGCGGTCATCGCCTCGGCCCGGGCGTCGTAGCTGTCGGCGATGCCGTCCCACCGCGCCAGCCGGGCGGCGGTGACCTGATCGTCCAGCATGACCGAGGCCCCGGGCAGATAGTCGAACACCGTCTCGAGGCCCGCATGAAAGAACGGCAGCCAATGCTCCATCCCCTGATGCTTGCGACCGGCGCTGACCGCCTCGTACAAGGGGTCGTCGGTGCCTGCGGTGCCAAAGCTGGCGCGGTAGTTCTGCCGGAACCGCGCAATGGAGCCTTCGTCGAGGATGACCTCGGACACGGCGGAAAAGCTGACCTCGGTCAGCTTGAGGGTCGTGCGCTGGGTGGCAGGATCGAACCGCCGCGCGCCGTCCAGCACATCGCCGAAGAAATCGAGCCGGATCGGCCCGCCCGGCCCCGGCGGATAGATGTCGATGATCCCGCCGCGCAGGGCAAAATCGCCGGGCTCGGCCACCGTCGACACCGGCGAAAAGCCCATCCGCGCCAGGAACCCCTTCAGCCGCGCTTCATCGACCCGCTCGCCCACCTTGGCGCGGAACGAGGCACCGCGGACCACCTCACGCGCGGGAACCTTCTGCGTCACGGCGTTCAGCGTGGTGAGCAGCACCGTGGGGGCCGCCACCCCTTCGGCCAGCACGGCAAGCGTCGCCATCCGCCGGGCCGAGATTTCGGGGTTCGGGCTGACCCGGTCATAGGGCAGGCAGTCCCAGGCGGGAAACTCCAGCACCGGGACCTCGGGCGCCAGGACGGCAAGGGCTGCGCGCATCGCCTCGGCCCGCTTGTCGTCGCGCGCGACATGGATCACCGGCGCGCCCCGCCGCCACTCCCGCGCCAGAAGAAGGGCGTCAAACCCCTCGGGCGCGCCGCCCAGGATGATGCGTTCGGCTGCCATCCCGCGCGTCCCGATCAGCCCAGGATCGAGGAGTTGACGTTCGTCCACATGCCGAACATCGCGGTCACGAATATCGCCACCATGCCGATGAGTTGGATGATCCGGCGGTGCACGATCAGACGGCGATAAAGCGCCTCACCCACGATGTTTTCGGCGGCAATGCGGCGGCAAAGCCGGATGCTGAACCAGGCGACCAGCGCAACCGGGGCGAGAAGAAGGAACACCGCCTGCGCAAACTCGATGGTGTAGTAGAACGCAAGGAGGGTCAGACCGCTCATCCAGAAGGCGCCAAGGGCGGTCAGTACCAGCACGCTTTCGTCCACCATGTGGAGGACGCGGGCCGTGGTGATGCGGATCAGCGCCTCGACATCCGCCTGCGCCTGCCCGCCTTCACGCCGCCCACGCCGGATCATGTCCAATGGCACGCCCAGCACGAAATAGCTGAGCGAGGACCAAAGCACCGCCAGCACGATCCAGTACCAGAGATTGGAGAAGGATCGCATGTCGATGAAGTCGAACACGGAGTTGAACTGTTCCACCTGGCGGATGATCCTTCTTGCGGCCGTGTCTATCGGCACAAAGCTAACTTGAGGTAAGCATCTTTCCATGGCAGGCAGGGGATGAAGCCGCAAGCCCCTGCTTGCATTGCCGGAAGGACCGCAAAGATGCAGCCCGTTTTCGCGAGTTACCCGCTTGGACGCTTTCGCCGCAACCGGAAAAGTGCGGCGATGCGGGCGTTGACCGAAGAGGTGACGCTTGGCGTGGGTGACCTGATCTGGCCGGTGTTTCTGCGCGACGGCACCAACCGGCGCGACCCGATCGCCTCGATGCCGGGGGTGGAGCGGTTGTCGCTCGACCTCGTGGTCGAGGCGGCGGCGTTGGCGCATGACCTTGGCATTCCGGCGATCTGTCTTTTTCCCTACACCGACCCCGCCCTGAAAACCGCCGATTGCCGTGAGGCGTGGAACCCCGAGAACCTGACCAACCGCGCCATCCGGGCGATCAAGGCCGCGGTGCCGGACATCGCGGTGATGACCGATGTGGCGCTGGATCCCTACAATCTTTACGGCCACGATGGATTGGTGCGGGATGGGATCATCCTGAACGACGAATCGGTCACGGCCCTGGTGCGGATGGCGCTGGTCCAGGCCGAGGCGGGGGCCGATATCCTTGGCCCCTCGGACATGATGGATGGACGGATCGGCGCGATGCGGGCCGGGTTGGAGGCGGCGGGTCACACGGATGTGGCGATCCTGAGTTATGCGGCAAAGTATGCCAGCGCCTTTTATGGCCCGTTCCGCGATGCGGTCGGGGCGTCGGGTGCGCTGAAGGGCGACAAGAAGACCTACCAGATGAACCCCGCCAACGGGGATGAAGCGTTGCGTCTGGTCGCCCGCGACCTGTCGGAAGGGGCCGACATGGTGATGGTCAAGCCGGGGATGCCCTATCTTGATATCTGCCGCCGGGTGAAGGAGGCGTTTGGTGCGCCCACCTATGCCTATCAGGTGTCGGGGGAGTATGCGATGATCAAGGGCGCAGCAGCCCAGGGCTGGATCGACGGCGAAAAGGCGATGCTGGAAAGCCTGATCGGCTTCAAGCGCGCCGGTTGCGACGGGGTCCTGACCTATTTCGCGCCTGAGGTTGCGCGTCTGTTGCGCCGCTAGCGTTAGCCGAATTGGGCCTGCACGGTCGCGGTCAGGTCGTTCAGTGAAAACGGCTTTGGCAGGAAGACCGCGTTCGGCACCCGCGCCTGATCTTCGGCCAGCGCATCCTCGGCATAGCCCGACATGAAGATCACCCTGACCTCCGGCCGGTCCTGCAAGGCCTGGCGCACCCAGGCCGGGCCATCAAGGCCGGGCATCACCACGTCCGAGACGAAAACGTCAACCTCCAGGCTTTGGTCCTGCAACACCTCCAGCGCCTCTTCGCCCGAGGCGGCCTCAAGCACGGTATAGCCGCGCAGCCGCAGCGCCCGGCTGGCAAAGGCGCGGACCGGAGCCTCATCCTCGACCAGAAGCACCACGCCGTCGCCTTGCCGGACCAGCGTGCGTCGCGGTTCGGGCGGCGGTGCGGGGGCGGCCATGTCTGGCCCGGCAGCGGGGAAGTATAGTTCGAAGATTGAACCTTTGCCGGGTTCGGAGGTGGCAAAGATGAAGCCGCCGGACTGTTTCACGATGCCGTAGGCCATGGAGAGACCCAGGCCGGTTCCTTCCCCCGGGCGCTTGGTGGTGAAGAACGGCTCGAAGATCTTGCGCAGGTTTTCCGGCGCGATGCCGATGCCGCTGTCAGTGACACGGATCAGGCAATAATCGCCGGGAGGGACGGTGGCGCGATCCCGCTCGAGCCCCTCGGTCAGGGTAAGCGCCGTGGTCTCGATCGTGATCAGCCCGCCCTCGGGCATCGCGTCGCGGGCGTTGACCACCAGATTGACCAGCACCTGCTCCAACTGCCGCCGGTCGGCCCGGATCAGGCAGGGACCAGCCTCGCGCCCGGGATGGCTGAGCCGGAGGTCAACCTTTTCGACCAAGAGCCGGTTCAGAAGGTGGGTCAGGTCGCCCAGCACATCCTCCACATCCAGCCGTTCGGGTTTCAGCGTCTGCTTGCGCGAAAACGCCAGCAACTGCCCGACCAGCGCCGCCGCCCGGTTGGAGTTCTGCCGGATCTGTTCCAGATCGGCAAAGTCCGGGGCGTCGCGGCCATGGCGCAAGAGCAGAAGGTCGCAGTGGCCCGAAATCGCGGTCAGAAGATTGTTGAAATCATGCGCGATACCGCCGGCAAGCTGGCCGATTGCCTGCATCTTCTGGCTTTGCGCAAACTGCGCCTCAAGCGTCTTGAGCCGGGTCGCATCGTTCAGAACCGCCAGCAGCGAGACCCGACCCGCGTCCATGAACCGGTGCAGGGTCACTTGCAGGAACGCCTCATCCCCGCCGTTTCGGGCGCGCAGAACCTCATTTCCCCCTGGAATGCGGCCCGATGCCACATCGCTAAGCCAGTCGGAGACCGGACGACCCAGCGCCTCGAA
This sequence comes from Rhodobacterales bacterium 32-66-7, assembly GCA_002280315.1. GTDB lineage: Bacteria > Pseudomonadota > Alphaproteobacteria > Rhodobacterales > Rhodobacteraceae > Tabrizicola. Next base: position 9,570 of record NCDS01000019.1, read on the forward strand.
CAGTTCATGAAACATCGCCGGGCGCAGCATGCCGTCCATCAGCATGTCCCGCGCCGCGCGGTTGGCGTTCCGCAGGACCCCGTCAGGGCCAAAGGTCATGAGTGCGACCGGCACATCCTCAAGATCGCCGCTGACCGACGGGGAGTGGTCACCGGTCGGACCGGCAACGGGGGACCCCGTCTCAGCCCCTGCCCCGGTGGTCGGAAAGTCAGCGATCCGCCAAAGATAACGCTCGGGCCCGGCGCGGTGGACCGAAACGCGCAACGCGCCGTGGCGGCTGGTCAGATCGGTTTGCGCGGTCCCTTCAACCTCTGCCTGACGCTGGAGCCTGATCAGAAGCGCCGAAGGATCGATGACGAATCGCCCCAAAGCCTGGCCCAGCGGGTTGGGTGTCGTGCCGTAACTGCGCGTGGCGGACGGGTTGCGAAACAGGACCTGGCCGGACGCATCGGTGGCAAGGCAGGGGGCAGGATCTTCGGCCGTCAGACGAAAGGTGCGCGCATCCTCTTCCAGGCGGTCCAGCTCATAATATCCGGCAAGCGCCACCAGGGCTGCGGCAAGCAGCAGGACCGCAAGGCCGGCGGCACCCGCGATCGGCCCGAAGCCCGGCCAGCCCACGACCGTGAACCCGACAAAGGCAAGACCGGTCCCCGCGATCACGCCAAGGCCGACCGGAGCCTCTTGCCCGATGGCGGCAAGGCCTTTTGCTACGCTATGCGACACCCTGCCCCTCATCCCGACCCGGCAGACAGTCTTGCCGCGGATCGGTTAACCGATGCTTAACCGCGATCCGACTTCGCGCAAGGCCCGATATCGCGCCAGGGTTGTGTGCTTTACGCGCTGGGGGGCTGGAGGACCGCCAGAAAGAACCCGTCGCCGCCGCTCAGCGGGGTCAGGACAAGACGGCGCGTCAGGCTCCACCCCGGAAACGCGGCCAGGAACGCGGCGACCTGATCGTCGTTTTCGGCCGCCAGAAGCGAGCATGTCGCATAGCCAAGCCAGCCCCCGGGGCCGACCATCGCCGCCGCCCGACGCAGGATCTGCTGCTGAATCTGCAAAAGCTCAGCCAGTCGCGCCTCGGTCAGCGCCCATTTGCCCGCCGGATCGCGCCGCCAACTGCCCGAGCCGGAGCAGGGCGCGTCCACCAGGACCAGGTCGAAGGGCGCCTCACGCTCGGGTTCATCAAGGATCGTCACGGCGACCCCGGCGCGCCTGGCCCGTTCCGGAAGGTCGGCCATCCGGCGCGGGTTCGCATCATGGGCATATAGCCGCACCCCGGCCATTGCGGCCATCGCAAGGGTCTTGCCGCCACCCCCGGCGCACTGGTCAAGGACCTTAATCCCGTCGCGAAGGGGCAGGCTTGCGACCACGGCTTGCGAGGACAGATCCTGCAGCTCCACCAGCCCGGCCGCATAGGCTGCGCTGCCGCCAAGCCTGCGCTCGCCGGAAACAACCTCCAGCGCCAGGGGGAGGCCGGGGCAGGCCGCAACACTGATCCCCTCGGCGGCAAGCGACTGCACCGCTTCTGACGGGCTGGCCTTCAGCGGATTGACCCGCAGGAAAACCGGCGCGCGATCCGACATCGCGGCCATCACCGCTCCGAACTCATCCCCAAGGCTGCGCCGCAGCGGTGTCTCCAGCCAGTCGGGAATGTTGAACGCCTCGGCCCCGACCGGCGGGCCACCTGCCTCGGAGACCGGATCGGGCGGCAGGGGATCATGCGGGCCGCCGGTAAAGAACTCCGCCTGACGGGCTTCGGGCAAGGACCGGATATAGCCCAATACCAGTCCCCGCCCGGTCAGACCGCCCCCAAGTGCGGCATAGGAAGACCGGCAGCGCAGGCATTGAAACACGATATCGCGCAAGGCGGCGCGGTCGGACGAGCCGGCATAGCGCGCACCCCGGGCCCAGTTGGTCAGAACCCGCTCCACCGGCGCACCGGCCAGCACCTGATCCAGCACCCCCATCGCCGCCGAAGCCCGCGCGCCGGGGGTCATGCGACTGCCGCCATCACATCACCCGGTAATTCGGGCTTTCCCGGGTGATCTGCACGTCATGGACATGGCTTTCCTTCAACCCCGCCCCGGTGATCCGCACGAAGCGGCAGTTCGTCCGCATCTCGGCCACCGTAGCACAACCGGTATAGCCCATCGCCGCACGAAGCCCGCCAACCATCTGATGGATGACCGCCGCAGCCGAGCCCTTGTAGGGCACCTGCCCTTCGATCCCCTCAGGCACCAGCTTGTCGCTGGCGGCATCCTTCTGGAAATACCGGTCGGCCGAGCCCCGCGCCATTGCGCCCAGAGAGCCCATGCCACGATAGGCCTTGAACGACCGGCCGTTCCACAGGATCACCTCGCCGGGGCTTTCGTCGGTCCCGGCAATCGCCGAGCCAACCATGGCGCAGGACGCCCCCGCCGCAATCGCCTTGGCGAAGTCACCGGAGTATTTGATCCCGCCATCCGCAATCACCGGGATGTCACCCGCCGCCTGCGCCGAATCAAGGATCGCCGTCAGCTGCGGCACCCCCACCCCGGCGACGATCCGCGTGGTGCAGATGCTGCCCGGCCCGATCCCGACCTTGACCGCATCCGCCCCCGCCCCGATCAGCGCCCGCGTCGCCTCGGCAGTCGCCACGTTCCCGGCCACCACCTGCACGGCGTTCGAGAGGCGCTTGATCCGCTCCACCGCCCGCGCCACCCCTTCGGAGTGGCCATGCGCGGTGTCGATCACCACCAGATCCACGCCCGCGTCGATCAGCGCCTCGCTGCGCGCAAAGCCTGCGTCCCCCACCGTGGTCGCCGCCGCCACCCGCAAGCGCCCAAGCCCGTCCTTGCAGGCCTGCGGGTTCAGCACCGACTGCTCGGTATCCTTCAGCGTCAGAAGCCCGGTCAGCTTGCCCTGCCCGTCGGTGACCAGCAGCTTCTCGATCCGCCGCGCTTTCATGAGGGAGATCGCCTCCCCTCGGTCCACCGGCTCGCGCAACACGGCAAGGTTCTCGCTCGTCATCATCACCGAAACCGGCGTCCGGTCATCAGAGGCAAAGCGCATGTCGCGGTTGGTGACGATCCCAAGGACCCGCCCGGTCGCGTCCACCACCGGAAAGCCGGTGATGGAGTAGCGCTCCATCAGCGCCTTGGCATCGGCGAGGGTCTGATCCGGGGTCAGGGTGATCGGCTGATAGACCACACCAGATTCGAACCGCTTCACCCGCCGCACTTCGCGCGCCTGCGCTTCAGGGTCGAGGTTGCGATGAATGACCCCGATCCCGCCCGCCTGCGCCATGGCAATCGCCATCCGGCCTTCGGTCACCGTGTCCATCGCACTGGAGAGCAGCGGGATGTTCATCCGGATCGCGCGGGTCACGAAGGTCGAGGTATCGGCATCCGACGGCAGAACGCTTGATGCTGCGGGCACCAGAAGCACATCGTCAAAGGTAAAAGCCTCACGAATCTCCATGGAAATCCCTCCGGAGGTGGCGTCGCCTGGCGGTTTGCATTTTCACGGGGCCGGTGGGTTTGCAAGCGCAAATCCGGCCCTTGGCATTGGCGGCCTGCTGTGGTGACACTTCCCGCAACCCTGGAGGTGCCATGCGCATAGCGATCGTCGAGAATACCAGCGTCACCCATCACGGGCTTGTCGGCGTGGCCCTGCATGAAGCGGCAGCGCTGATCGACCTCTGGAAACCCTGGACCGGCCAACCCCTGCCCGACGTGCCGGAGGCCGACGCGCTGGTGGTCTTCGGCGGCGAACAGGCCGCGACGGATGACCACACCCACCCCTATCTGCCCGATCTGGCCCGGCTGATGGCGGCCTATACGGCGGCAGGGAAGCCGGTCCTCGGCATCTGTCTTGGCTCCCAGCTTCTGGCGCGGGCGTTCGGGGCGGAGAACCAGGTCGGCACCGCGCGTGAGTTTGGCTGGGTCGATGTCAGCCTCACCAGCGCCGGCCGCGACGATCCGGTGCTGTCGGTGCTGCCCGCCAGCTTTCCGGTCTTCCAGTGGCATTCAGATACCTTCACCCTGCCGGACGGGGCGATCCACCTTGCCACCAGCGCCACCGCCCCGCATCAGGCGTTCCGCATCGGCCGTGCCACCTACGGCACCCAGTTCCACTTCGAGGCGAGCCGCGCCGTCGTCGCCGACTGGCTCCACCGCTTCCCCGAGGGCGTCGACCGGATGGACCCGGCCTTCCGGGCGCGCCACGACGGGCTTGCCCGCACCCTTGGCCAAAGCGCCGATGCGCATGGCCTGGCCCTCGCCCGCGCCTGGACCGGGCTGGTTCGGCGCGACTGACTGCGTGACCTGCCCCCAAGTTGCTCTTTAAGAAATACTCTCGGGGGGTCCGGGGGGCGACGCGCCCCCGGTGCCGGGCGAAGGGGCCAGCCTCCGGGGCGAACCGCTGGTCACGCCTCGGCAGCATTGGTCATCGCGGCGAGCCTCCCGCCCGGCCAGCGCTGCAGGACCCACCACATCAGCGCGGGGATGACGACCAGCGCCACCGCCGTCAGGCCAAGTCCCGGCCACTGCCAGCCCCCGCCAACCACCAGCATCGCCGCGGCAAGGGCACCGAGGGGAAAGGTGAACCCGCCCCACAGCGGGCTTGGCCCGCTTGCGGTCAGCCAGCGAACCGCGACCAACAGGATCAGCCCGTAAAGCGCGGCAAGGCCCAGAAGGACAGACGCCAGCTTTGGCAGGCCCAAGAGCGACGCCGTGATGGCCAGCAGCGATGCCGGGGCGAGATGGATCACCAAAAGCGGTCGCAGCGGGGCCGGGGGCAGCCCGGTCCGGCGATGATCCAGCGCACTCAGGCTCCAGATCGCCAGCGCGACGGGCAGCGTGTAGGTGCGTTCGGTGGACGCCACGACGAGCGGCCACAGGAAGTTGTTCCACGACGCCAGGAACGTGAGGATCCCGAGCGTCGCGAGCGCCGGCCCTGCCCCCAGGAGGGACAGGCCCC
>NCDS01000020.1 GCA_002280315.1 Rhodobacterales bacterium 32-66-7
AGTCGATCTGGCCCTGGTTGGTCGTGATCGGCAGTTGCCTCTTCTGGGGCGACGTCTTCGTCCGCCGAGTCCAGATCAACCTCGACCGCGTCCACGCCGAAAGAGCGGATCACGGCCTTCCTCGCCTCGGCCGGGGCGGGGTTCGACGTTGATCTTTCCGGCAGCGTCAGCAACGCCTCGCAGCGCGCGGGGATGGAGCTTGCGCTGGAAAATCTTGCCGTGCTTGGCGCGGAAGAGGTGCTGCAATTCATCACCGACCTGGGTGCCGCGACCCAGGGCATCCTGACCGACGCGGCGTTCGACGTGTCGGTGCCGTTCACCGACATCAATCTGAACGTCGCCGCCCAGGCGATTGCCGATATCTTTGCCAGCCTGCCGAGCAGTTTCCTGATCGATCCGGTGCAGCTTGGCTTTGCGACCGGCGCCCCCGGTGCGCTGGTCGAGGTCGAGGCGACCTTCACCCAATCCGGCGCCGCGATGACGACCGAGCAGATCCAGGCGCTGCGCACCATCGGCATCGCCGAATTCCGCATCGCGACCGGCGGCACGCCTGACCATGTCGCGGTCAATCTGGACCTGACCGACAACGCGGTGATGCTCGACGCAGGCTCCAGCGATGCGGCGATCCTGGCGGAGTTGGTGCGCCTGCTGAACGTCGTGATCAAGGTCTATGGCATGGCGGCAAGCGTCGTCGGCAACGCGCTGACCTTCAACGCCCGCTATCCCGGCAACGATCCGTCCAACCCCTTGCCGACGCTGTCCCTGGTCGGGGTGCGCGAACGCGGGGTCAACGCGACCGACCGCAGCGACGATGTGGCGAACGATACCTTCAGCCTGGCCAACCTTGGCTTTGCGCCCGGCAGCCTTGATGCCGATGCCGACGGGCTTTCGACCGGGGGCGACGACACATTGGGCTCTGGCGCGGAAACCACGGTCAAGTTTGCCCAGCGCGCCGGGATCGAGGCGCTGATCGGTCCCTTCTTCGCGCAGGATACCGACGGGCTTGACGCAATTTCGCTGGTCGTCACCGTGGCCGGGTTCAGCAACACGGTTGACGTCCAGAAACCCGCCGGCGGCTGGCTGCTGGCTGGTGGCACGGCTGACATCGACAGCATCCTGACCAGCCTGAACACCGCCCTCGCCTCGGCCAACGCCGTTGCGACGATCAACTTCGACCGGACCGGTTTTGTCGTCGTGCCAACGGTCCCGGGGCAGGAGATCAGCCTGGAGGTCGAACCCCTCGCCAGCGAAGGCGATGCGGTCGTGGTGGACGTCACGGTCAACCTGGCGACGGGTGCGACGAATACGGTGCTGACCGACCCCGCTGCGACCGATGCGCAGATCCTGGCAGCGGTTGCCGCGGCGATGGACACAGCCCTTGCGGCCTATCAGATCGACGTTGCGATCGTGGATGGCGCGTTCCGGATCACCAGCGCCTATCCGGGCGGTGACAGCACCAACACGCCGCGCACCTTTGGCATCATCGGGGCGGACCTGCGCAGCACTGGCAGCTTCGTCGATGACTTCTCGCTGGAATCGCTGGGCTTCGGCGCGGGGGCGCTGGACGCGCCGGTGGACTACGACCTCTCCACCGCGCCCGGTGATGGGGGCGATGGCGAGGAATATGTGCTGTCGTTCTTCGGCACCGCCACGCAGACGCTGGTCTTCGGGCCCAAGTTCGCCGAGGCGATGATCGGCGTTGACGAACTTCTGTTCACGGTCGCGGTCGGGGGAGCGGATCATTCGGTCCGGATCGCCGAACCGGTGACCGGCTGGGTCCTTGCCGGCAACGCGCCGAACTATGCCGGTATCGCGGCGGCGTTCAACGCGGCCTTCGCCGAGGCTGGCTTTGCGCTGCAGGCCAGCGTGGCGGGCGGCGGGTTGACGTTCCGCGTGCCTGCGGGAACCGATCAGCTTTACACCTTCGGGATCGAGCCGGGCAAGATGGTCCGCGCCTTGTCGCTGGACGGCCTTCTCGACTGGGTCAACGTGGAGTTGAACAAGGTCGAGGTGCTGGAGGGCAGCAAGCTGATGCTGACCGAAGCCGGTGAGCTTTTGTTCCAGTTCCCCGAGATCACCCGCAGTGCCTCGATCTCCAGCAGCAGCCAGTTGTCTGGACTGCAGCTTGACCAGCTTGGCCTTGGGCAGTTGGAGAATGTCGATCTTTCCGCAAATCTTGACGCCACGGTCACCGCCTCGCTGGACATGGTCGCGGGGATCGACCTGGTCGGTTTGGGTCTGGGCCTTCTGGACGACACGCGTGAGGATATCGGCGACCTTGTGTTCGACAACACCTTCCTGCGCGATGTGGATTTCGTCGTCGATCTGACCGGAACCGCCACCAACGTGACCGGCACCGCCGAGATGGGGCTGCTCAAGGTCGACATCGGCGCGGATGACCCCAGCCTGAACTTCCTGGCGCTGAACGTGCAGTTGAACGTCGGTGTCGTGGGCGAGGATGCCAGCGGCAACAAGACCACCCAGGTCTCGATGACCAACATCCAGGATGCTTTCAACCAGTCGCGCGTGACCGATCTGATCGGCCGCTATGACCTGCAGGGCGGGATTCTGACCGAAGACGGCGCGAATGCCTATGACACGATGGGCAACCGCGCGACCATCGCGACGCTGCAGATCGTCGATCCCGCCTCGGCGGTGCTCGGGGCGGACGAGGCGCTGGTGATGCTGTTCGCCACGCTGGGCGATATCCGCATTGACGTAGGCACGCTGACTGGCCTCAACGAAGACCTGATCGACGGGATCAACATCGCTATCGGTGACGGGCTTGACCCGCTTAACACCTTTGCCGTTGCGGTCTACAGCAACGATGCCGACGCGCAGGAGGCGATCGACGGTCTGTCCGCGCTGGAGGATGGCGACATCCTTGATACGCTCAGCGCCATTGGCAAAACGCTGCAGGTGGTCGGTGACAAGCTGAAGGACGACCTGCCGTTTCTGGACGAAGACCTGCCGCTCTTCAACTTCTCGCTGCTGGACGGGGTCGATTTCGCGACCGAATTCGTCGACAAGCTGCGCGAGGTGCGGGACAACCCGCAGGCCATGCTCGACGAGATCGAGGAGTTCCTCGAAAGCATCTTCGGTGCCGACACGGTCGAGCTGGCGTGGGTGGCCGCCGAAAAGACCATCACCATCGAGATGGAGTTCGGCTTCCTGCGCGAATACCAGGAAGAGCGGCCGTTCAGCCTTGATCTTGACCAGCTTCTGGCCGGCAACTTCTCGGGCCAGGGGATCGACGCCCAGGTGGCCGAGTTGATCAGCGGCATTGCCGACGTCTCGGGCGACGGGACGCTGGTGTTCGACCCCGACCTGACCCTGCGGATGAAGTTCGGCATCGACCTTCGCCCGACGCTTGACCCTTCGACCGTCATCGCCGCGCCGGAGCTGGAGCTGTTCCAGCTGGTTTCGGGGTCGATCGTGACCGTCAACGCCTCGGGTGACGATGATCTGGAAATCATCTGGACCGATGCCACCGACCCTGACGATGTGATCAGCCACACGGTGCGGGTCGATGTGGACGGCCTGAACACGCTGGGCGAGATCGTCGATGCGATCAACGCGGCGCTGGTTGACGAAGTCGGCTCGCCCGCCTCGGACACGATCAGCTTCAGCTATGACGAGACGACGGGCACGATCACCTTTGTCGACACCGAAGGCTTCAAGCTCGATACCACCGGGGTGGAGGCGCTGTTCGGGCTGGAAGAGGTGACCTCAAGCGGCGATCCGCGGGTGATCGACCTTGACGCGGGCTTTACCGATTTCGCCGGTGCGCATTCCTTCGATCTGGTTCTTGGCGCGGATGGCGAGGGCTGGCCGGTGACGGTGACGCTGGCCGCCGATGGGGCGCGGGACACGGCTGCCGAGTTTGCCGCCGCCCTGAACGCGGCCTTCGCGACCCTGAGCGTATCGCGCGATGTCTTGAGCGACATCGCCGGGCCGGTGCTGGAAGTGCGGGTCAGCCAGTTGATCAAGGCCGAGGTTGTGGCCGGTACGCTGCGGCTGGTCGAGACCAACTTTGCCGACGCGCTGGGCTACGACTCCCGCGACTTTGCCGTGCGCGGCATCGATGTGTCCGACGATATCTTCCTGCAAATCCAGTCGCTTGGTGAATCGAACATCGCCTCGGTCCTTGGGTTTGGCGGGGTTGAGGGGCAGGAGATTAAAGGTCGCATCACCTCGGATGTGCTGTATGAAGACACCGGCATCGGCGCGCCGCGCGTGTATCTCGACACCGACCGTTCTGCCGTCTTCGCCGAGATCAAGGCAGGCGTCGAAAGCAGCCTCAACATCACCATCGGCATCGGCCCGCTGGAGGTGAACGTCGTTAACGGCACCGCCCTTCTGACCGACGGCAAGGGCAGCAGCGACCCGGCCCGCTTTGGCTTCAGCTTCATCGACATCGACGGCGACGCCTTTGACGAACAATACGATCTGCGCGACCTGAACGCGCTCTTCAACGATGACAATCGCCAGGTGCTGGACCTGATCCAGATGGATGTCGCGGTCGGCCTTCTGGTCGATCTGCCGCTGTCCGACAGCCTTGGCATCTTTGACCCGGCCACCGACGGCATCGGCTACAGCGCGGACCTGCTTTTGTCGATCGACGGCCAGTCGCTGGGCGATTTCGACCTGAGCCAGATCGAGACGCATTTCGAAGGCGACCTGATCGCGCTTTACCTGGGCGAGGCGGTCGATCCCGACAATCTGGAACTCCGCCTGCCCGAACTGGGCGAATTGTTCGAGAACTTCAACTATCTGGCCTTCCTGAACGACCCCCGCGCGGTTCTGTCGGCGCTGGACACGATCCTGAACCAGATGCAAAGCCTGTTCGACGATTACCTTGCCGATATCGAGCTGCCGGTGATCGGCGACAAGATCGGCGCGGGCGTCACCTTCTTCGACGACTTCCGCTACAAGGTGCTGGAACAGATCCGCATCAAGGCCGAAACGCCGGACCCGGTGACCGGAAAGCTGCCGACCACCGTCGATCTGTTGACCAACGAGGTCAACGCGCTGATGAACGACCTCTTCGACACCACGGGCGTCGTCTACATGCAGGCGCGGCTGGACACCTCGGGGACGACCTCGGAAAGCTATCTTCTGGCCAGCCTGAACTTCAACGGCATCATCTTTGACGAAGACCTCGCGGTCGATTTCGAATTCGGCGTGCCGGGGCTGGACCTTGAGGTGACCGACGGCTCCAAGCTGCGGATGACGCTGGATTATCTGGTCAACATCGGCTTTGGCATCGACAAGAACGGCTTCTTCCTTCTGAACGACACCGACCGGGCCGAGGTGGGGATCACCTTCACCGTCGACGCGGGCACCTTCGAAGGGTCGGCCAAGGTGCTTGGCGTGCTGGGGCTGGAGGCTACGGCGGTCACGCTGGACGACGACGGCAACGTCACCTCCACGGACGAGGGGGTGGCCTATGTCTCGGCAACGCTGGGTGCCGCGCTCTTCGGCGATGACGAGGGGATTGAGATCATCGACAGCGGCACCGCCGGCGACGGTGAGATAGTCCGCGACTTCGGCGACATCGCGCTGGAAGACGCGCTCGGCAACGAGCTGACGTTCGAGCGGCTGATCTATTTCAACCAGATCGATTACGGCAACCTGATCACCTTCGAATTCGGCGCGAACTTCGAACTTCAGATCTCGCTTTCCGGGTCGGTGCTGGATCCGACCACCGGCGGGCCGATCCGCATCGGCGGCGTGTCGATCCTGCCGACGGTCGCGACCGAATTCTGGGTTGCCGGCAGCTACACCTATGGTGACGGGCTGAACATCGATCAGCTGTCGTTCGAGAACGTCCGCCTGAACGCGCAAGAGCTGTACGAGGCGGTGCTGAAGCCGATCCTCGATCCGATCATGGAGGTGGTCAACCCGCTCGCCGATTTCTTCCGCTGGACGCAGGAAACGCCGTTCAAGGAAGCGCTGAGCATTGCCGGGGCAGCCTTCCCGATCATCGGCATCGCCAACACCGTGATCACCATCGGCATCCAGGTCACCGACATGGTGAACCTTTTCGCCGCGACCGGCGGCATCCTGATCTTCGGCGACTACGATTTCACCGACCGGGCGGATGCCATCGTCTCGGGCGAAACGACGATGTCGGAATCAAGCAGCAGCGTCAAGGTGACCAAGACCAGCCGGTCCTCGGCCACGCCCGGCACCCAGGCCAACCCGTTCGGGGTGTTCGGCAACATCCAGCAGGGCATCTCGATCGAAGTGCCGCTGCTGTCGCAGCCGTCGAACATTCTTGACCTGATCCTTGGCAATTACGACCAGGTCGATCTGGCCATCGTGCACATGAACCTGTTCAATTTCGACACCGGCAAGATCGATCTGGTGGACGAGATCCTGGCGGGTGTCGGCATCCCGGGCTGGGTCGGCAGCATCGTCGAGCGGTTCTTCCAGGCCGAGATCAGCCTGAAGTTCAAGGCGGGGTTCTCGGCCGGGTATGATCTTGGCGGCATCGTCAACTTCGTCAACACGCTGGACGCCGTCCGCCTTCTGGACGGGGTGTTCATCGACAGCGCCCCGGGCTCGCTCGTCGATGCCGAGGTCTGGGGCCGCTTCAGCCTGAACGCCGGGATTGCCGGAGCCTCGGGTGAGGTTGGTGCCGGCGTGAAGATCAGCTTCAACGACCCCAACAACGACGGCAAGCTGCGCATCCCCGAACTGATCGCTCTGGTCGAGGCCGCCGCCGATGCGCTGGCCGAAGGGGATATCGGCGAGGCGCTGGGCCTGATCTTTGTCGGCGAGGCTTATTACAAGGCGAAGCTTTCGATCTGGGCCGGGATCAACCTGCCCTGGCCGCTGCCGGACCTGAAGTGGAGCACGACGGTCTTCGACTTCGGCGACACCATTCCCTTCGGCGGCAACCCGGTCCCGGCGCGGATCGTGACCGACCTCGACGCGGGCGAGACCGCGTTCCTGAACATCGGTTCGCGCGGTGGCGATTCGATGACCAAGATCACCGGCGACGGCGATGACCGGCTGGTCTTGACCGGCGGTGGCAGCGGCAACTACTCGGCCGCCTACAGCCAGGGGGCCAAGACCTTCAACGGCAGCTTTGCCAACAGCGGCACGGCGCTGGTGATGCAGGCGGGTGAGGGCAACAACGTCATCGACCTTTCGGGCGCGTCGGGGGCCTTGCCGACGGTGACCTATACCGGCGGCGACGTCGATACGATCATCCTGCCGACCAGCGGTCTGCATGTGGTCTTCGCCGGGGCGGGCAACGACACGATCCGGACCAATTCCACCTCGACCGGGACTTACATCATCTTCGGTCAGGACGGTTCGGACACGATCGACATCAAGGGCGGCAACGTCATTTACTTCGGCGATGACGACTTTGGCGCGCGCGACCTGTTCCTGGCCGAGTTTGCGCTTGGCGGGGTGACCGATGCCGCGATTCGCGCCTTCTTCGGGATCGACGCCAACGGCATTCCGCAAGCCGGGGCGACGCAGACCAACTTCTCGATCAACGGCGAGGCGACCAATCTGCATGGTCTCTTGAGCAGCTTCACCATCGACACCCAGCTTTCGGCCAGCAAGGCCGCGGATCGGGTGACGCTCGGGTCGGGCAACCACGTGGTGCTGACCGGTGCCGGGGCTGACCAGATCCTGGTCAACGGCAACGCGGGCGTCGGCACGATGACGATCCTGTCGGGCGACGGCAACGACCGGGTGGAGGTGACCAACGGCGGCTCCGTGTTTGTCGAGGCGGGTGCGGGCGGCGACCGGGTCTATGTGAACGCCACCTCGTCAACGATCTGGGGCTATGGCGCGGCGGCGGGGCTTGACGGGCTGATCGGCACCGAAGCGGCGACCGCAATCGACGCGCTTGCGGTGCGCGACAGCATGGACATCCTGATCGGCGGCCTTGGGGCCGACGCGATCTTCGGCCAGCTTGGCAGCGACTTCATTGAAGGCGGGGACGGCAGCGACACCATCAACGGCGGCATCGGCGACGACATCATGGTCGGCGGGACCATGGTGCTGGCCGACAAGAACGGCACCCCGATTGTCCTGCGCAACCTGATCCCCGACGCGCCGTTGCAGAACGGTCTCTGCATCGCGAACGAGGATCGGGCCGATGGCAATGACGACATCACCGGGGCCGCCGGGCTTGACGTGATCCTTGGTGGCGGCGGCAACGATACGCTGCGCGGCGACTCGGGCGGCGACGTGATCCTGGGCGACTTCGGCAAGGTCCTGCTGTCGTCGAACCTCGTGGCGCAATCGGTCGCGACGCTGTTCGACACCTCGGCCAACAACGGCACCGACGTGATCACCGGTGGTCTTGGCGGCGACGTGCTGATCGCGGGGGGCGGCATCGTCGGTCAGACGGAGTCGGTCACCGACCTTGACGGGTCGAACGTGGTCCTTGGCGACTTCGGCAAGGCCGAAGGCGCGCGGCTGCTGGATGCGGTGTCGAACGTGGAATCCTTCGCGTCGGCCAGCGGCTCCAGCGACAGCATTACCACCGGACGCGGCAATGACATCCTGATCGGCGGTGAAGGGAACGACACCATCCGCGCCGGTTCGGGCGGCGATATCGTGATCGGCGACCTTGGCAAGGTGAACCCCGGCAACACGCTGGTCGAATCAATGGTCTCTGCGGCGAGCGGCGATGACAGCATCGCCACCGATGCCACCGACAACGTGTTCGACATCGTCATCGGCGGCGGCGGGTCGGATAGGATCACCGGCGGTCTGGGCGGTATGGTGGTCTTGGGCGACGACGGCAGGCTGACGCTCGATTCCGTCGCGCTCTCCCTGCTTCTGACCTATGAGCCGCCGTCGGAAACCGCCACGGCGGAAGAGCTTGAGGCGGATGCCGAGCGGCGCGAACGCATCACCGGCCTCGCGCGGCTGGTCGAAGGTGTGGTTGATGACAGTTCGGGCAATGACAGCCTGACCATCGACGGTGGCAAGCTGATCGCGGTGATGGGCGGCGGGGACGACGAGGTTTCCAACTCGAACGCGGCGGATGTGGTCTATGTGCTGGGCGACAACGGCACGATCACCATCGAGACGACCGGCGATACGACCGAAACGGTGCTTCAGTCCGAGGCGGATGCGACCGACGGCAGCGACACCATCACCTCCGGCACCGGCAACGACTGGATCATCGCGGGCGGTGCGGGCGACAGCGTGGACGCAGGCGACGGCGACGACGTGGTCCTGGGCGATTTCGGCAGCTACGACGGCACGACCGCCACTTCGACGCAGACGACGGATGACCGGGGCGACACGATCACCGCTGGCCTGGGCAACGACATCGTCATCGCCGGTGGCGACGCCGACAGCGTGGATGGCGGCGACGGCGACAACGTCATCCTCGGCGACTCGGGCTCGTTCGACGGGGAGGAGCTGATCTCGGCGCTTCAGGACGGGGACGGCAACGATACGGTCACGTCGGGCACCGGCAACGACTGGGTGATCCTTGGTCAGGGTGACGACGAAGCCAACCTTGGCGCGGGCGACAACCGGGTCCTGGGCGACAGCGGCAAGATCACGGCAAGCCTTGTCACCTCGACCGAGAACGCGAATGGCGGTCAGGACAGCATCACCACCGGCGCGGGCAATGACATCGTCATTGCAGGCTCGGGCAACGACACGGTGGATGCGGGGAACGGCAACAACTTCGTCCTTGGCGATGCGGGGACGCGGGATGATACCGCCGGCACCCTGACCTCGGAACGGACGCTGGGCGACGGTGTGGACGATCTGACCACGGGCACGGGCAACGACTGGGTCTTTGGCGGCGGCAACACCGATCTGATCGACGCGGGCGCTGGTGACAACGTCGTTTTGGGCGACTCTGGCACGCACGACGGGACCACCTTGAACTCGGTCCGGACGGTGGGCGACGCTTCGGACACGATCACTACCGGTGGCGGGAATGACATGATCATCGCGGGCGGGGATGCCGACAGCATCACCGCAGGCGATGGCGAGAATGTCATTGCCAGCGACTCGGGATCGTTCGACGGGATGGAACTGATCTCGGCCCTGAACGAAGGCGATGGCAACGACACGGTCACCGCCGGAACCGGCAACGATTGGGTGATCCTTGGCCAGGGCGACGAGATCGCCGATCTGGGCGCGGGCGACAACCGGATCCTGGGCGACAGCGGCAAGATCACCGCGATGCTGGTCACCTCGACCGAGAACGCGAATGGCGGTCAGGACAGCATCACCACCGGCGCGGGCAATGACATCGTCATTGCAGGGTCGGGGAATGACACGGTGGATGCCGGGAACGGCAACAACTTCGTCCTTGGCGACGCCGGGACGCGGGATGACACCGCAGGGACCCTCACGTCCGAGCGCACGCTGGGCGACGGTGTGGACGATCTGACCAGCGGCACCGGCAACGACTGGGTGTTCGGCGGTGGCAACACCGACAGCATCGCCGCCGGGGATGGCGACAACCGCATCCTTGGCGACAGCGGATCGTTCGACGGTTTCGACCTGATCTCGCCGCTGGATGAAGGCGATGCGAGCGACACCGTCACCTCGGGTGCGGGCAATGACTGGGTGATCCTTGGCCAGGGCGACGATGAGGCCAACCTGGGCAACGGCAACAATCAGGTGCTGGGCGACAGCGGTCTGATCCGGGCGCTGCAGGCCTATTCGACCTCGAATGACGACGGCGGCGCGGATGACATCACCACCGGCACCGGCAACGACGTGGTCATCGCCGGGTCGGGCAACGATACCGTCGCGGCGGGTGATGGCGACAACGTCATCCTTGGCGATACCGGCGAACTTGACCGGACGGTGTGGAGCCTGTTCTCCGAGCCAGGCAAGGGCGACGGCGATGACAGCGTCACCAGCGGCAGCGGCAACGACTGGGCGATCCTGGGCCAGGGCAACGACTTCGCCGATCTGGGCGAGGGCAACAACCGCGCGATCGGCGACAGCGGTGAGATCATCGATGCCGCGAAGCTGACGCTGGACACCACGTTCATCGACCTTGGCGGGATGGACACCATCCGGACCGGGGGCGGCAATGACATCCTCCTGGGCGGTGCCAACAGCGACCTCATCTATGGCGGCAATGGCGACAACACCGCGCTGGGCGACAATGGCAACGTCACCTACGACCCGGCGATCACCAGCGGCATGACCTCGGTCACGACCGAGATCAGCACCGCCGGCGCCCCCGACACGATCGAGACCGGCGACGGGCGCGATGTGATCGTCGGTGGCGAAGGTGGCGACCGCATCCTGTCGGGCGCGGGGTCGGATCTGGTGATGGGCGATCAGGGCAGCGTGACGGGATCTGCCACCGATCTCTTCGGGACGCTGACCTCGTTGATCGATGAGGTGCCGGGCGACGACCATATCGAGCTTGGGTCGGGCAATGACGTGGCGATTGCCGGGCTTGGCAACGACAGCGTCTATGCCGGCCAGGGTGAGGACATGGTGCTGGGTGACAGCGGCTTCATCGCCTACTCCTCCCTCGCCTCGATCGAGGAAATCGTGCTGGAAGATCAGGACCGGGGCGGCGATGACTACATCACCGCGGCGGGGGTCGGTGGCGACAACATCCTGATCGGCCAGTTCGGCAGCGATACCATCGAAGGCGGCACGGATGACGATGTGATCCTGGGCGACTTTGCTCTGTTCACCTTCCTGCCGGGCGAGGATGGCTTCACCGGCCAATCCTCGGCCGACCGGATGCAGCGGATGCAGGCGATCCGGGTCGACCTTGAGTTCAACGACAGCCTTGTCGGCGACAGCGGCAGCGACTTCATGATGGGCGGCATGGGCGACGACCTGATGTACGGCAACGATGGCCAGGACATCATGATCGGCGACATGGTGATCTTCGTGCGGACCTGGACCGCGCAAGCCGGCAACATGGTGTTCGAGGAGACCACGCTGGACACCAACTTTGCCTATATCACGGGCGGCTATGACGAGTTCTACTCGGGCGACGGCCCCGACATCATGATCGGCGGCCTTGGCCCGGACCTCTTCTTCGGCAACACCGAGTTCGACCTGATCTATTCCGATGCCTATGCCGGCCTTTTCAACGCGACCTGGGTCGACGGCTTCACCGGGGCCACACCGCAACGGTTCCTGATCAAGTCGAACTTCGCCGGGCCGGGGGCCATCGACGTGGTGTCCGAAGCGCAGCAGGATTCCTCCATCGGTGGTCCGCTTGACCTGCGTGCAGAAGGCGAGGCCTATGAGACCACCTTCGGCGACGTTTCGGGCAAGCGTCTGACCGCCATCCTGGCCGGTGGTGGTGGCATCCAAGAGCTGAGCTATCTGGTGATCGACCTTCTGGGCAGCTACGACATCATCAAGAAGATCTCGGCCCTGGTGCTCGATGGGCTTGACCCGGACGTTCTGGTCGAAGCCCTGCGCAACGAGGTGATCCAGAACCTGCTGTCGATGGACCTGACCAACCTCATCGCCAGCGAGGTGATGATCGAACGGATCATCCGGTTGTATCTGGCGCAAGCCGGGCTTTTGCCCGAAGCTGATCCGGCGGAAGCGGGCGGCACGTCGAACGGCAGCGACGCAGCCGGGCTTCCCTGGAAAATCGCGGCCGAATGACGCCGCCGAAGATGAGGATTGAGTGATGAGTGACAAGAAACCCGCCCGGGTCGCGAACGCCACGATCAACGGCATGTCGATCAACTGGGACGACAGCAAGATGGAGAGCGTCTACTCCAACGTCGGCACCGCCACGGCGAACCGCGAGGAATTCTTCCTGTTGTTCGGCACCCACCAGAACTGGCGCGGCACCGAGGAAGAGCGCAAGTTGATCGACGTCGCCCTGTCGAAGCGCATCGTGATGAGCCCCTTTGCCGCCAAGCGGCTGGCCCTGATCCTGACGCATTCGATCCAGGCCTACGAAGAGCAATTCGGCAAGATCGACAACTGAGCGGTTCCGGTTTGGGCGGGCAGGCATGCTCGACACGTTAGACGCGGTCTACCTGCTTGCGCGGCCCAATCTCTGGACCGTCGTTTTCGGTGCGCTGCCCGATGCGGCACAGCGCGCCGAGCTGGAAAAGACCGCGCAAGCGCGCCCCTCGGCGCGGAAACTGGGCGAGGGAATGGTCATTTCGGTGCCGCTTTCGGCGGATCGGTGGCTGTTCTGGCAGTTGTCCGCAGTGCCCCCGGTCAGCGAGCTTGCGTCGGTCATGGCCCGCCTCCAGGATCTGAGCCGGGGATTGGAGCGGCTGGTGCCCGGCGACGCGTCGGACAGAAGGCCGGTCCAGACGGAAGCCGGGGCGAAGCCTGCGGTCAGCAGTGCCGAGCTTATCCTGCGTTTGAAGACCGCGCTGGGCGGACGGGCGCGGCCCAAGCCTGCAACGGTCATGACCAGCCTTCTGGATCTGCTGGTGGAAACCGGGGCCATCGACGGCGGCATGCTGATCGACTTTGCCGCGACGGCTGCGCGCCGTCACTGGCTTTCGGACAGCCGCTACCGCAGCCATGCCGCCGAAATCCGTCTGGTGGCCGAAAGCCTCCGCACGGCGGAGGCGCGCAGTCTGGTGGTCCCCGCCACGGGCGAGCGCGCCGAGCATCTGGAGGCCGCCCTTCTGGCGCGGCAGTTCGGGTCGGCGGCGATGGCGTTCGTTCTACCGCCCAAGGGCATGCACGGGTTGGGGTTCTGCGGCTTCGGACCGGATGCGGTCGATCTGGCCTTGTTGTCCGCAGCGCTGGATCTTGCAGCGGTCGTCGCCCCGCCCAAGGCCCCCGGGTCGGAACGGCGGCGCTGGATCCGGCGCGGGCTGCTCTGGGGGGGCGCGGCACTCGCGGCGGTTTGGCTGGCCCTGCCCACCCCGATTGCCGTGACCGCAACGGGCGAGGCGACGGCGCAGGACCTGACGGTGGTCGCGATGCCGGGGGATGCCTACCTCAAGGCGATGCATGTCCGTCCCGGTGACCGGGTGGAAAAGGGCGATGTGCTGGCCGATTTCGACTCGCCCGCGTTGCGCGACATGCTGGCCGAGGAAGAGCTGAACGCCACGATCGAGACGCTTGGCGCGCAGGCGGCCCTGGCGGAAAACCGCTACTCCGACTATCAGATAGCGACCGAGCGGTTGAAGATCGTGACCACCCGGATCGACCAGATCAATGCCCGGATTGCCGCGCTTCAGATCAAGGCGACAGCGGACGGCCGGATCATCGAGGCGATACCCGACAGCGTGACGGGTGCCTTTGTCCGCACCGGCGATCAGGTTGCAGCGATCCAGACCAGCACGGCGATGCGGATCAAGCTGACATTCGCCCGGCTTGATGCGCGGCTGGTGACGCCCGGGATGACCGGCACCGCCTATT
>NCDS01000021.1 GCA_002280315.1 Rhodobacterales bacterium 32-66-7
GGTCATCTGCGCGAAATCGCGGACACCCCAGTGATAGACCCATTGCCAGACCTGGCCGAGCCGCATCTTGACCTGCTTTTCCGGCGTCCCGGCGGTGATCAAGGCGGCGCGCAACTGGTCGCGGGTCAGGCCGACGATATTCACCTTGCCGCCCTCGGGCAGCTTGCGCGGCAGGGTCAGCACGTCGGGGCTGATCGGGGTGGTCATGGGCAGATCCTTGCGTGGGGCCTTGCGACAGGCGATCTGGTGGTGGGTCGGTCTACTGGCAGCGGGTGGCGGCGTCTTCCATCGCGGCGGTAAAACCGCGCAAGGAGAAGGTGTCGATCGTCTGCGTCCCCTTGCCGGAGCGTCCGGTCAGGACCGCCGTGGTGCCCTGCTTCATCGCGGCAATCAGCGTCGCGTCATCCTCCGGGCTGCCGGGCCATGCCCATTCGCCGTCGGGAAACAGCTGGAAAGTCGTGCCGTCGATGACAACCTCCACTGTCGACTCGGGCGCGAAGGGGTATCCGCCGGTGAAGGACGGCACTGGCGGCTCACCCGGCTTGAAGGTGACAAAAAAGAAGATGTCGCCGCGCCGGACCGAGACTGGCTGCCCGTCACGCGAGTTCACCGTTTCCTTCGGTTTCGAGACGCCCCAGCATTCCTTGGGGCTTTCTTCGACGAACACGTTCCAGTCGGTCAGGGTTGCGACGCGGTTGGTGGACTCTTGCGCCTGTCCCATGGTTGCCGACAGGATGATCGCGGCGATTGCAGCCACGCGACCTGGAAAGGAAGTCATGTCTTACGCAGCCTCCAAGCTGTCTTGTCCTGCGCCCGCCTGCCCCGAGGCTTTGAAGAAGCCTTTTCGCTGGCACGGCCTTCACTTACCCGATAAACACCCTTAGCCAAAAAGGCCAATCCGCGAAAGCCCCATGAAAGCCCCATGGGCGATACTTCGCGCTTATGTGACGGGGACCCCGGAATGTCAAATCCTGCACCGATGCCTGCGCCCATGGTCGAGGCCTGGCGCGGCGACCTTCTGGAAAGCCGCCATCTGGGCCATGCGGTGATCTGGGGCCCCAGCGGGATTGAGGCCGCCTGGGGCGACCCGGAGACGGTGATCTTTCCCCGCTCCTCCGCCAAGATGATCCAGGCCCTGCCGTTGGTCGAAAGCGGCGCCGCCGATGCCGCGCGGCTGACCGAAGCCGACCTTGCCTTTGCCTGCGCCAGCCACCAGGGCGAGGCGCGGCATGTCCAGCGCGCGGGCGACTGGCTGGCCGGGCTTGGCCTCGGCGAACCCGACCTGCGCTGCGGCGCGCATGAACCCCATGACCGGGCAGAGCGGAACCGGCTGATCAAGGCCGATCTTTCGCCCTGCCAGCTTCACAACAACTGTTCGGGCAAGCATTGCGGCTTTCTGACCGTGACCCGGCACCTGAAGGCGGGACCGGAGTATACCGAGATCGACCACCCCCTCCAGCGCGCAATCCGCCTGGCGACGGAGGAGGTGACGGGTGAAACCGTCGCGGGCTGGGGCATCGACGGCTGTTCGGCACCGAACTTTGCGATGACCGTCGCGGGTCTGGCCCGGGCGATGCAGGCCTTTGCCGCCGCCGGCGATACCGGCGACCGCCGCCAGCGCGCGATGCACCGGCTGACCCGGGCGATGGCCAGCTATCCCGAGCTTGTCGCCGGTGAAGGGCGCGCCTGTACCGAACTGATGCGCGCGATGGGGGGCCGGGTCGCGATCAAGACCGGGGCCGAGGCGGTGTTCGTGGCGATGCTGCCGGACCAGGCGCTTGGCATCGCGCTCAAGATCACCGACGGGGCCGAGCGGGGGTCCGAGGCGGCGATCGTGGCGCTTTTGGTTCATGCCGGGGCGCTTGACCCAAACCATCCCGCAGCGTTGAAGCGGTTGGGGCGGCCACAAACCAACTGGCGCGGCCTTGTCACCGGCGTTACGCGGACCGCCGCCGGTTTTCCGGGGCCGGGCAAAACCGGTTGAATCACGCGACAAAGCGCGTAATCTTGGCCGATGAACGACGGAACGCCGATCCCTTTTCCGAACGCCAGCGTCGAGGTGGTCCACTTTGACCGCAAGGAGCTGAACCTGATCCTGCGGCTTTATGGCCAGATGGTCGCGGCGGGCGAATGGCGCGACTATGCGATCACCGCGCTGCGCGACCTTGCGGTGTTCAGCGTGTTCCGCCGCACGGCCGAGTTTCCGCTCTACCGGATCGAAAAGCGCCCGCGTCTGCGGCAAAAGCAGGGGCTTTACGCCGTCGTGGCCCAGGACGGCCGCATCCTGCGCCGGGGGCAAGAGCTGGAGCAGGTGCTGAAAGTCCTTGAACGGCGGCTGATCGGGCCGGTCGACTAGTCAGTAGCGCTGGCGGGCCTGCACCAGACCATGGCCGCCACTAGAGATCCGGTGGATCGCCTCACGGATCCCCTCATAGCAGACCGACATCGTGTGGCCGTTGGCATGGATCAGCGTGTCGGGATTGACCACCATCGCCACATGACCCTTCCAGAAGATCAGATCACCCCGCTTCAGCGTGTCGTTCGGGGCCAGACCGCGCCCCATGACCATCTGCATGTCGCTGTCGGCCGGACACTCCCGCCCGGCGGCGTGAAAGGCGATCTGCACCAGACCCGAACAATCCAGCCCGTTGCGCGAGTTGCCGCCCCAGAGGTAGGGCGTCCCCAGCAGGCTTTCCGCGACCGAGACCGGGTCCGGGGCGACCTGGTCCAGCGGGCGGATATGCGAGGCGGGGATGAAGCCGTGCGGCGTGTTGACCCAGGCACCCCAGGACCCGACCACCGCCAGCCGGGAGCCAAGGCTGAGGCTGGCCTTCTCCGGGGCCTGAACCAGCGGTTCGGAATAAAGATGCGTGGCGGGGGCGACCACCCAATGCGTCGGTTCCGGACCACGGCCAACCGACCGCTCGGCGATCCAGCCGCAATAGCCATCCCGCTCAACCCGGATGAAGACATGGCCCTGATCGCGGTCGATGACCAGAACCGCCGCCCCGATAAGAAGCTGCCGCGCGCGCGGTCCCGCCGGGCTTTCCAGAAGGTCGGCAACCGGCACGATGATCTGCGCCGCCTCGCCTTCGGTAAGGGGGGCGGCAACCTCTCCCCTCAGGCTGACATGGGCGAGGCGGCCGGAAAACGGCGTGGTGCGCTTGTCCATCAGACCGGGTCCAGCTGCAAAAGGGCGTGAAGAAGCGCACGGGCCCCCTGACCAGCCCCGCCTTTGGGTCGGGCGGGCTGGTCGGTCGGGGTATGGCCATAGATGTCGAAATGCACGAAGCGCGGGCCATCGACAAAGCGGCGCAGGAACAGGGCCGCGGTGATCGACCCCGCAAAGCCGAAGCCGGGGGCGTTGTCGAGATCGGCAATCCCCGGCTCGATCACGGTTTCATAGGGGTCGTGGAACGGCAGCCGCCAGACCGGATCGAACCCGGCGAGCGCCCCCGCCTCTAGCGCCGCAGCAAGCCGTGCGTCATCGGTATAGTAAGGCGCAAGGTCCGGGCCGACCGCCACCCGAGCCGCCCCGGTCAGCGTGGCCATCGACACCAGAAGGTCCGGCGCGCCTTCGCAGGCGTAGGCCAGCGTGTCGGCCAGGATCAGCCGGCCTTCGGCGTCGGTGTCGTTCACTTCGACCGTAAGGCCCTTGCGGCTGGTCAGGATGTCCTTGGGTTTCAGCGCATTGCCCGCAACCACATTCTCGACCGCCGGGATCAGGACGCAGAGGCGAAGGGGGAGCTTCAGTTCCATGATCATCTGCGCCAGGCCAAGGACGGTGGCCGCGCCGCCCATGTCCTTCTTCATCAGGTTCATGCCCGCCGAAGGCTTCAGGTTCAGCCCGCCGGTATCAAAGCAGACCCCCTTGCCGACGAGGGTGACCTTTGGCCCGGTCGTGCCCCAGGTCAGTTCCAAGAGCCGGGGCGCGCGCGGGCTGGCGCGGCCGACAGCGTGGATCATCGGAAAGTTCTGCGCCAAGAGGTCATCCCCCCGGATCGCGGTCGTGGTCGCGCCGAAGCGGGTGGCAAGGGCGGCAACCGCAGCCTCAAGCTGGTCCGGGCCCATGTCCTCGGCGGGGGTGTTGATCAGATCGCGGGTCAGCGCCTCCCCCTTCGCCATCGCGGTCAGGCGGGCGGCGTCGACCCCCGGCGGGCAGACCAGCCGGGCCGGGGCTGCGGGTTTGTCGGTCGGCCGGTAGCGGGTGAAGCGGTAGCCTGCCAGCAGCCAGCCAAGCGCCGCCTCAGCAGCTTCGCTGTCCGACAAAGCGCCGTGCAGCGCCCAGTCCCCGGCAGGAAGGGCCGAGGCCGCCTTCGCAAGGCCAAAACGCGTCCGTCTTTGCGCCGTCGGGGTGCCAAGGCCCACCACCGCACCGGCAATGCCGCCGCTTGCATCGGGCAAGAGCCTGACTTCGCCCAGACCAGCCTCATACCCGGCAAGCCAGCCGGTCCAGCGGGCACCGGGACCCGACAGGAACGCCCCAAGCCCGGATCCCCTTACGACATGAAGCGGTCTGGCCCCAGCCGAAGGGGGGGCAAAACCAATGAAGCTTTCGGTCTGCATCTGTGGAACGTTCAATCGCGACAACTCAACCATTGCTTTTACTGCCTGACGATCCGGATCGAAGCAAGCATCGGTGTCGCCAGACCGGCGGAGTTATCAACAAATGCGCAAACTTGCGTCGATTGGTCGCTGGCTGGCCCCAGTAGGTCGCGTTCGTGCGCGAACCACCCCCGGAGTACCGGGGTGCGGGCACCGGCGACTCACCCCAGCGCGAGCCCCCATAAGGCACCGGGGAGCCTAACCCGACAGATCGGCCGAGCCGTAATCGTTCCCGAAGGACCGCGCTGCCACCCGCATCAACCGCGCCCAGACGGCCGCGAAGGCCGTACTGTCGGCGCGTTCAAGACAGGTGCGCGCGTCGCCCGCAACCCTGGCGAGGCTGGTCAGGCCGATATCCTCGGCCAGCCGCCGCAGCTGGCCCAACTGCCGGGCCAGATCACGCAAGTCCTGGGCGCGGACCTTTTCGGCGATCCCCGCCATGGTCAGCGCCAATTCGCCCAAGGCGCGCGTGACCAACTGCTCTGCCAAAGGCGCGCCGAGGTTGCGGTAGATCTGCGCAACCGCCTCGACGTCCTGAAATATGACCTCTCGCGGTTCAAGAACCGCCACGATGTTCATCATGTCACCCGATTTTCCACACGACCCGCGCCCATCCTTGCCCGGCATGCTGAAGAATTCGTTGTGCCGCGCGGTCAGGCGGGGGAAATAGCCTCTCGAATTTTCGGCGAATGCGGCCTAGTCAGGCAGCCAGCGACGAAGGATGCCCGCCATGACCACGATCCGCCCCCTGCCTGCCTATCTGGTTCAGCGCTTTCAGGGCTGGCGCGCGACGACCTATCAGGACAACCGCGCCTGGTATCGCCGCCTTGCTGCCAGTGGCCAGCACCCGCGCGCGATGGTGATTTCCTGTTGCGACAGCCGGGTGCATGTGACCTCCATCTTCGGCGCGGATGAGGGGGAGTTCTTCATTCACCGCAACGTCGCGAACCTGGTGCCGCCCTACAACCCGGATGGCGAGTATCACGGCACCTCGGCGGCGGTCGAATATGCCGTCACCTCGCTGGGGGTGGCGCATATCGTCGTCCTCGGGCATTCGAATTGCGGCGGGGTGCGGGGCTGCTATGACATGTGTCGCGGTCAGGCGCCGGAGCTGGACGCGAAGTCAAGCTTTGTCGGCCGCTGGATAGACATGCTGCGTCCGGGCTATGACAAGGTGGCCGACCTGCCCGAGGGCGAGGTGCTGCAGGCGCTGGAAAAGCAGGCGGTGCTGACGAGCCTCGCGAACCTCCTTACGTTCCCCTTCGTCGCGGCGGCGGTGGCGGATGACCGGCTGACCCTGCACGGTCTGTGGACCGACACGGGCGAAGGCGGGCTGGAACAGTATGACCCGGCCAGCGATACCTTCGCTGCGGTCTGAGGGCGCGAATTCGCTTTCCCCCGCTTTCCGCTTGGGATAGCTCCTCCCCCGTCCCGGTTGACGGGGCTTATGAAGGAGAACCCCGATGGGCTACAAGGTCGTCGTCGCGGGTGCCACGGGCAACGTGGGCCGCGAAATGCTGAACATCCTCGCCGAGCGCGAGTTCCCGGTTACCGAGCTTGCGGCGCTGGCGTCGCGCAAATCGCTGGGCACCGAAGTCAGCTTTGGCGACAAGACCCTGAAGACCAGGGACCTGGATACCTTCGATTTCACCGGCTGGGATATTGCCCTTTTCGCCATCGGGTCGGACGCGACGAAGATCTATGCGCCAAGGGCGGCGGCGGCGGGCTGCGTGGTGATCGATAACTCCAGCCTTTACCGCTATGATGCCGACGTGCCCCTGATCGTGCCCGAAGTGAACGCCGACGCGATTTTCGGCTATTCAAAGAAGAACATCATCGCGAACCCGAACTGTTCGACCGCGCAGATGGTGGTGGCGCTGAAGCCCTTGCATGACCGCGCGACGATCAAGCGGGTGGTGGTGGCGACCTACCAGTCCGTCTCGGGTGCCGGGAAAGAGGGGATGGATGAGCTTTGGGACCAGACCAAGGCCGTCTACAACCCGGTGCAGGAAGTGCCGCCGAAGAAGTTTCAAAAGCAGATCGCCTTCAACGTGATCCCGCAGATCGACGTGTTCCTCGACTCGGGCGAGACCAAGGAAGAATGGAAGATGGTGGCCGAGACGAAGAAGATCCTCGACCCGAAGATCAAGGTCACCGCGACCTGCGTGCGGGTTCCGGTCTTCGTCGGCCATAGTGAGGCGATCAACATCGAGTTCGAGGAGTTCCTCGATTGGCAGGAAGCGCAGGACATCCTGCGCGAAAGCCCCGGGATCATGCTGATCGACAAGCGCGAACCCGGTGGCTACATCACGCCGATCGAATGCGTGGGTGAATATGCGACCTATGTCAGCCGCGTGCGGCAGGACAGCACCATCGACAACGGGCTGAGCCTTTGGGTGGTGAGCGACAACCTCCGCAAGGGGGCCGCGCTGAACGCGGTGCAGATTGCGGAACTTCTCGGGCAGAAGTGCCTCAAGAAGGGGTAATCCAACCGCCCCAAAATTTTTCGGCGAAAAATTTGGGGCTACCCGAATTTTTGGGCTACGCAGGTTGCGCCAGCATCGGCCGTTCCCGGATCGGCAGGTGGACGAGCGCGCTGAACGCTCCGACGCCGACGCCGATCCACCAGACGATCTCATACCCGCCGTTCAGGTCGTAAAGCAGGCCCCCGAGCCAGACCCCCAGGAACCCGCCGATCTGGTGGCTGAGGAAGACAAACCCGTAAAGCGTCCCCATGTAGCGGATGCCGTAGATATGCGCGACGAGGCCCGAGGTCAGCGGTACGGTGGCCAGCCACAGCGACCCCATGACGGCCGAAAACACCAGCACGCTGGTCGGAGTGATCGGCATCAGGATGAACACCGCCGCCGTGATCGTGCGGCCGACGTAGATGCCGAACAAGAGGTACTTCTTGGGGTAGCGTTTTCCCAGCCACCCGGCACAAAGCGTCCCCGCGATGTTGAAGATGCCGATCACCGCAATGCTGACCGCCCCAAGCGCCGAGGTGGTGGTGATCCCGATCCCCGCCAGCATGCCGCCGGGGTCGATCGGGCCGCAAAGCTCGGTCACGAAGGCGGGGAAGTGCGCGGTGATGAAGGCCAGCTGATACCCGCAGGAAAAGAACCCGAGGAAGATCAGCGTATAGCTCGGGTCCTTGAAGGCGCGGACCATGACGGTGCCGAGGCTTTCCTCCAGCTCGACCTTGCTGGCGGTTTTCGGGCTTTTCAGGAACGGCAGCGCCAGAAGGGTCGCGAGGATCACCCCGGCAAAGATCACGAAGACGGTCTGCCAGCTATAAGATTGCAACAGCCACTCCGCCGTAGGCGCGCCGATGACCTGCCCAGCCGAGCCCGCAGCGGTGGCGATGCCAAGCGACATTGACCGGTTCTCGGGGCTGGTGGCGCGACCGACGATGGCCAGGATCACCCCGAACCCGGTGCCCGCGATGCCGAAGCCGACGAGTATCGCCAAGAGCTGATGTTGGCCGGGGGTGACGGCATAGGACGAGATCACCAGACCTGCGGCGTACAAAAGCGCCCCGGTGATGATCGCGCGGCGGTCGCCGAAGCGTTCGGCCATCGCGCCGAACAGGGGTTGGCCGATGCCCCAGGCCAGGTTCTGGATCGCAATCGCCATCGAGAAATCGGCGCGGAGCCAACCGAACTCGGCCGCGACGGGGATCTGGAAAACGCCGAAGCTGGCGCGGATCGCGAAGGAAAACATCAGGATGACGCAGCCCGCGACCAGAACCGGGGTGATCAGGGGGGTCTTGGTCATGGCGGGCTCCTGCTACGGGTGCGACCTTGCGCCGCGTCGGGAGGGGCGTCAAACAAAGATTTGTGCGGGGTACAGGGCGAACCTGCGTTGCCGACCCGGCGTTCGGCGGTTGCGTGGGCAAATTGCCCACCCTACGCTTGGGCCAACGGGATGGAGGCGATGATGCAGGACTGGTGGCGTGGTGCGGTGACCTATCAGGTCTATCCGCGGTCGTTTCAGGACGACAACGGTGACGGGATCGGCGATCTGCCGGGCATCACCCGGCGGCTGCCCTACCTGGCCGAGCTTGGGGTCGAGGTGGTCTGGCTGTCGCCGATCTTTCGCAGCCCGATGCAGGACATGGGCTATGACGTGAGCGATTATTGCGACGTGGACCCGGTTTTCGGCAGCCTTGCCGATTTCGACGCCCTGGTGGCGCGGGCGCATGGGTTGGGCCTGAAGGTGATCATCGATCAGGTGCTCAGCCATTCGTCGGACCAGCACCCGGCGTTCGTGGAAAGCCGGGAAAACCGGACCAACCCCAAGGCCGACTGGTACGTCTGGGCCGATCCGCGCCACGATGGCAGCCCGCCGTCGAACTGGCTGTCGGTGTTTGGCGGCCCGGCCTGGGCCTGGGACGCGCGGCGAAAGCAGTATTACCTGCACAACTTCCTGACCTCGCAGCCCGACCTCAACTACCACAATCCCAAGGTGCAGGACTGGGCGCTGGGCATCCTGCGCTTCTGGCTGGAGCGGGGGGTGGACGGCTTTCGCTTCGACACCATCAACTACTTTGTCCACGACCCGCTGTTTCGCGACAACCCGGCGGACTACCGCGTCAAGGCCGAGGCAGAGGCCAACCCCTATGCCATGCAGTACCACCTGTTCGACAAGAACCAGCCGGAGAACCTGATCTGGCTCGGGCGGATCCGGGCGGTGCTGGACGAGTTCGGCGCCGCCTCGGTCGGGGAGGTTGGCGAAAGCCATCACGCGATCCGGATGATGGGCGAGTATACCGCGCCGGGTCGGCTGCATCAGTGCTATGCGTTCGAGTTCATGGGCTACGACTATTCGGCGGCTGTGTTTCGCGACCGGGTGGAGGAGTTCTTCAAGGGCGCGCCCGACGGCTGGCCGATGTGGGCGTTTTCCAACCATGACGTGGTGCGGCATGTCTCGCGCTGGGCCGAACACGGGATGTCCGAGGAGGCGCTGGCCAAGCAGACCGGGTCGCTTCTGCTGGCGCTGGAAGGCTCGATCTGCCTTTGGCAGGGCGAAGAGCTGGGGCAGACGGATACCGAGCTTGCGTTCGACGAGTTGATCGATCCGCAGGGCATCGCGTTCTGGCCGGCCCCGGTCGGGCGCGACAATACCCGCACGCCGATGGTCTGGGACGGCTCGGACAAGGGCGGTTTCACCACCGGCACGCCCTGGCTGCCGATCAAGCCCCCCCAGGCCGCCCGCAATGTCGAGGGTCAGCTGGGCGCGCAAGGCTCGGTGCTGGAGCATTACCGGGGCATGCTGCGGTTTCGCAAGACCTCCGCCCTGCGGAGCGGCAGGACGCGGTTCTTCGATCTGGGTGAACCCCTGTTGGCCTTTCAGCGCGGCGAGGGGGAGGGGGCTGTCCTGTGCCTGTTCAACCTGTCACCCGTGGCAAGGGCGGTGATGGTCACCGGCGTGGGCGCGGTGACCGGCCCGTCGGTCGCGGCGCATCTGTCTGGCGATCGGCTGACGCTGGGGCCGAACGCGGCGGCGTTTCTGGCCGTGACGGGGGTGGTGACGGTGACGGTCTGACGCTGGGTGTGTTTTGGGCATGCGGCGGCTGGCCCCCGGACGCTTGGGCAAGCGGGGGCCAGCCCCCGGACGCTCGGACAAGCGGGGGCTGGCCCCCGGACGCTCGGGCAAGCGGGGGCCAGCCCCCGCACCCCCGGGATATTTGGGCAGAAAGGATGAGGGAGGAGTCCGGGCTTTCGGGGGGTGTAGTCGGGCGGAGCGAAGTCCTTTGTGCGTGCGCTGACGTTCGGCGCGGGTCTGGGGCGGGACATCTTGGCGCCGTTGGGAGAGGCCCCGGGTCGAGCCCGGGGCGTGGCGAGATTCAACCCTCGATTGTTGACCAATGGACGCCGGCGGCGGGGATGGTGACGCCGCCCCATTCGGCGGCGACGGCGTTGTAGTTGAAGAGGAACCGGTGCGTTGCGGTGTCGCGACGGCGCAGGCCTTCGGGCATCGGGTCGGTCTCGATCCCTTCGGCGGTGCAGGCGCGTTGCAGGATGCGGGCCAGCGCCTGATCGTCCGGCCAGCCTGCCAGATAGTGGAGCCGCCCGCCAGAGACGAGGGCGGGCCAGCCGTCCTCGGCCACTTCGGTTTCCGTCGCCGAACCCTCCAGCTTTTCGCGCCAATGGATCAGCGCGCCGCCTTGAGCCAGCGGCACCGGCACATCTGGCGGCAGGCTTTCGACGCGGATCACCTTCGCGTCCAGGCCGGGCAGGTTGGGCGGCAGGGGGACGGGGATTGCGAAATTCCCGGTCTTGGAGTTGGTGCGGGGGCCAAGGATGGCCGTGCCATCATGCGCGGCAAGGGCAGCCATCAGCGTGTCGGACAAAGTGAACAGGCCCGGCGCAAGGACCAGTTTGTAGGCCGCAAGGTCAGCGGTATCCGGCGGCAGGATATCGACGTTCAGGCCAAGGCGGCGCAGGCCCTTGTAGATATGGAACACCAGCCAGAAGTAGCTGAAGCTGCGGCCCTGCGGCTGAATCTCCCACGCCCAGTCGGAGGCATAGTCGAAGATCAGCGCCACGGATGCCGGGGCGGTCCCGACATCCGGCAGGACGGCCAGTTCGCGGGCGACAGCCTCGGCCTCGCTGAACGCCTGCGCCGGGGCGCTATCGGGGCGCAGAAGGCCTGCATGCATCTGTTCCTGCGCGAAGGGGGCCTGCCGCCAACGGAAGTAGCAGACCGCCTCGGCCCCATGGGCGAACGCCTCCCACGCCCAGAGGCGGGCCATGCCGGGCAGGGGGTCGGGGTTGTAGGGGGCCCAGTTCACCGGGCCGGGCTGTTGTTCCATGATCCACCACCTGCCCCGTCCCACGGCGCGGTAGAGGTCGTGGTGGAAGGCCTGAAAGTCCGGGTCGCCCTGGCGGACGAAGCGGCGCTTGTGCTCGGGGTCAGCGGGGATGCGGTCAGACAGGAAGCCAAGCGGGTAGCTGTCCCAGCTGGCGATATCAAGGTCGGCCCCGGTGGCGAAATGGTCGAACTCGGTCACCGCGCCCATGTAGTTGTGGGCGATGGGATAGGCGGAGTGGCGGCGGATGATCTCGGTCTGGAGGCGGTTGAACGTCACCACCTCGTTGGAGGCGAAGCGGCGGAAGTCCATCACATGGGCGGGACTAGGTTCGGTGACCGTCAGGTTCGGGAGGGCGATGTCACCCCAGTCGCCATACTCCATCGACCAGAACACATTGCCCCAGGCGCGGTTGAGCGCGTCCGGCGACTGGTACTTCTGTGCCAGCCAATTGCGAAAGCCCTCGGTCGCGGCCTTCGAATAGCTGAGGGTGGTGGCATGGCAGGCGTATTCGTTGTCGGTCTGCCAGGCGGCGACATGGGGGTTCTTGCCGTAACGCTCGGCCAGCGCGGTGACGATCCTGGCGCATTCGCTCCGGTAGCCCGGATGCGAGAAACAGTAGTGCCGACGCGAGCCGAAGCCGCGCGGTTTGCCGTCCTTGTCGAGGGCGAGCATGTCGGGGTGGCGGTGGGGGTGCCGAGGACGACCCTTAACCCCCGGGCGCCCAAGGTCGCGATGGCGCGGTCCAGCCAGTCCCAGTCGTAGGTGCCGGGGGTCGGCTCCATCCGGCTCCAGGCGAATTCGCCGATCCGGACCCAGGTCAGGCCAAGGGCGGCCATGCGGGCGGCGTCTTCGGCCCATTGCACCTCGGGCCAGTGTTCGGGGTAATAGCAGACGCCAAGCGTGCGCTTCCGGGACGTTTGGGTCAAAGGATCACCTGATGTTCGGGTTGGCCGGTGGCGATGCCCCGCGCCATGAAGGTCTTGCCCGCATCGGGATGGGCGGCCTTGGCGGCGGCGTCCATGTCTTGCAAGGCGCTGGTGCAATAAAGCGTATCGCCCCCGAAAGCGGGGCAGGAGGTATGGGGCGCATCAAAGCCGATCGCGCGCAGGAACCTGCCGTCGGGCGCGTAGGCCGCCACCCGGGCCGCCCCCCATTCGGCCAGCCACATGACCCCGGCCGCATCGATCACCGCACCGTCGGGGTTGAGGCCTTGCGCAGTCAGGTCAAGGTAGACCTCGGGTTCGCCCTTGGGCCAGCCCTGGCTGTCAAGGGCGACCCGCAGCACCTTCTGCGTCTCGGTGTCGGTAAAGCAGGCGGTCTTGCCATCGGGGCCAAAGGAGATCGCGTTGGAAATGGCGATGGGGCTGTAAAGCTTCCGCAGCTCACCCCGGTAGAAGCGGTAGATCGCCCCCTTGGCAGGCAGTCCGCCGCCGTGCTGTTTCCCAAGCGTCCCGATCCAGAACCCGCCCTGCGGATCGGCACGACCATCGTTGGAGCGGGTGTCGGGAAGGTCAGCCTCAAGCGCGACTACCAGGGTTTTCGCGCCGGTTTCCAGGTTGAAGCGGTAAGCGGTAAAGCCCGGTTTCAGTGGCGATGAAGAGTTCATCCCGGCTGATCCAGCCGGCGGCAGAGGTCATCTCCTCCATCGGCCAGTCCATCGGGCCCGCGTCGGTGCGCGACAGCATCCGCTTGCCGGTGATGTCGAACCAGATCAGCTGCTGGCGAAGCGGGTGCCACAGCGGACCCTCGCCAAGCTGGCAGGGGCGGTCGTCGAAAATCATGCGAAAGCCTCGTCATGGGCGGCGACGACGGTTGCGGCGCGGGTGTTGATGTCGGCGGGGCTGGTTCCCGGGGCATAAAGCGCGGTGCCGATGCCAAAGCCGCTGGCCCCGGCGCGGACCCAATCGGCGAAGTTGGCGGGGCCTGCGCCGCCGACCGCGTAGACCTGGGTCGCCCTGGGCAGGACGGCGCGGATGGCCTTCAGGCCTTCGGTGCCGATCAGCGATGCGGGGAAGATCTTGAGTCCCGTCGCCCCGGCCTGCAGCGCCGCGAAACACTCGCTGGGGGTCATCACGCCGGGCCAGCTTGCCATGCCCCGGTCGCGGGTGGCGCGGATGACGGCGGGATCGCAGTTCGGTGAGACGATCAGGGTGCCACCGGCGTCCTTGACCTTCGCCACGTCATCGAGCGTCAACACCGTCCCGGCGCCGATCTCGACCTCGGGGCCGAAGGCGGCGGCCATTGCGGCGATGGAACGGAGCGGATCGGGGGAGTTGAGCGGCACCTCGATCCGGGTGATCCCAGCGGTGACCAGTGCGCGCGCCACGGGCAGCGCCTCATCCGGGGTGATGCCGCGCAGGATGGCGATGAGGTTGCGATGGGTCATCTGGCGGCCTTTGCTTGGTGGGCAAGGCTGGTCAGCCCGGCGAGGGTGCAGTCGGTGACCGAAAGGCTGGGGGCCGTGACCCCCTGCAAGGCCAAGGCGCGGGCATAGGCGGCGGAAAGCTTCGCCTCACCCACCAGCGTCACAGGTTGGCCCAGCCAGTAGGGGCGGGCGGCGGCAAGTTCGGCCCCGATCAACAGCCCGGACAGCCGGGCGCGGGCGGCGGCAGGGGCAAGGTCCGCAATCAACCCCTCGGCCCTGAGCGCGAAGAGGCGCGCTGCCAGCCGTTCGGGACGCGACAACGCATCGCCCACCGCACTGTCAAAGGCCGCGTCGTCCCAGCCGTCGCCTTCCATCCCGTGCCGCAGCACGGAGGTTTCGGAGAGGAGGGCGAACATCTCACCGGTCATGAAGGTCTGGAAGCTGACCACCTCACCTGCTGAGATCTGCGCCCATTTGGAGTGGGTTCCGGGCAGGCAGAGGACGCCGTCATAATCCGGGATCAGCGACAGCGCGCCGGCGATCTGGGTTTCCTCACCGCGCATCACATCGGCGGGGGTGGTTTGCCGCAGACCGGGCGCGATGCGCATGGCCAGGCGCGGGTCGGTGGTCGGCACGGCAACCTGGGCCAAGGGGTCGAGCGGCGGGCAGGGCACGCTCCGATAGGGGGCTTCGCACCAGCCCTGACGGCTGCCGACCATGCCGCAGGCGATGATCGGCATTGGTCCTTCCCCAAGCCAGCCGCCGATCAGCCGAAGGAGCGCCGGTTCGAACTCCGCCTTGGCAAGCTTGCCCATGCCGTCTTCCGACGCAGCCTCGGCCAGGACCTGCCCCCGGGCGTCCATCGCCCAGGCCCGCAGGTTGGAGGTGCCCCAATCCACCGCGATCCAGGCCGGTCTTGTTTGTGAACCCTCACTCATGAGGAGATATAGCCCCCGTCCAGGATCAGGGTCTGCGAGGTCATCATCCGCGACGCAGCCGAGGCGAGGAACAGCACCGCCCCGGCCATGTCGGCAGGTTCGATCGGGTCGGGCAGGCATTGGCGCGACAGATGGGCGGCAAGGCTTTCGGGCGTGACCCAAAGCTCTTTCTGCCGCTCGGTCAGCACCCAGCCGGGGGCGATGGCGTTGACGCGGATCCGGTCCGGCCCGAATTCGCGCGCCAGGGTGCGGGTCAGACCGATGATCCCGGCGTTGGCGGTGATGTAGGCGGCATAGCCGGTGTCGGCCATCATGCAGCTGATCGAGGAGAAGTTGATGATGCTGCCGCCCCCCGACGCCTGCATGTCCGGGATCACCGACTGCGCGGCAAAGAAATATGACCGAAGGTTCACCGCCATCGACTGATCCCAGAACGCAGCGTCGGTGGTCAGCGTGTTGTGGCGTTCGTCGTTGGCGGCGTTGTTCACCAGAACCGCGATCGGCCCCTGCGCCTCGGCCGCGGTGGCGAGGGTCAGTTGCAGTTGATCGGTCACCGAGATGTCGCAGGGCAGGAACAGCGGGCGGTTGCCGGTTGCGGCTTCCATTTGGTCACAAAACTCCGTCCCGTCCGAGCGTTGGCAGAACGCCACCTGCGCGCCTTGGCGCAGGAACGCCTCGGTCAAGGCCGCACCAATGCCCGAGCCGCCGCCGGTGATGAAGACCGACTTGCCCTTCAGGTCGTCGAACATGGGGGTCATCTGGCCTCCTTCAGCGTCGTTGGGTCAGGCGGCCTTGCGGCGCCGAAGCCAGGCGGGCATCCAGTCGCCATGGGCGTCGATCAGATCGTCGACCAGCTTGCGGATCTGGCGCAGGTCAAGCTCGGCCGCGGTGTGGGGGTCAAGCATGGCGGCGTGGTACACATGCTCACGGTTTTCATCAACCAGCGCGGCGACGGTCAGTTCCTGCACGTTCACATTGGTGCGCATCAGCGCGATCAATTGCGGCGGGATGTCGTTGACGCAGGTGGGCTGGAGCCCGTTCGCATCGACCAAGACCGGCACCTCCACCGCCGCACCAGGCGGAAGCTGCGGGATATAGCCCCGGTTCGGGATGTTGCCATAGATCACCGACGGCGCGCCGGTGACGACCGAGTTCATGATCGTCGCGGCATATTCGTGGGTCGGCTTGACCACGATCTTGTCTCTGCTCCTCGCACCGGATGGGGTATTCATCCAGCGGGATGCCGAAGCTTTCAATCAGGTCGGGGCGATGGGTCTTTATGAACCATGGTACATATTCGGCGAAATGCTCCGAGCTTTCGGTGACGAAATGGCCAAGGTGGGTCATCACCTCATACCGCACCTTGTTCGGGCAACGGGCGTTCCAGCTGGACGGCTTCGGAATCGAGCCCTTGGCGTAGCCCTCATGCAGCGCGGGGTAAAGGTCGCGGTACGACCCGTCGGGCTGGCGCGCCTCGAAGTTCAGATAGAAGGCCATGTGGTTGATGCCCGCCGCGCGGTAGCGCAGGTCTTCGACCGGGATATCAAGGTCGCGCGCCAGTTCCTCGGCCGTGCCTTGCACGGAATGGCAGAGGCCGACCTGCGCGATATCAGGATAGCGCGCGCCAAGCGCCCAGGTGTTGATCGCCATCGGGTTGACGTATTGGAGCATGATCGCGCCCGGGCAGACCGCGCGCATATCCTCCGCCAGCTTCCACAGATGCGGCACGGTCCGGAGGCCGCGCATGATGCCGCCGATGCCCAATGTGTCGGCAATGGTCTGGCGGAGGCCGACCTGCTTGGGCAGTTCGAAGTCGGTGACGGTGCAGGGCTTGTAGCCGCCGATCTGGAAGGCGACGATCACGAAATCCGCCCCCGCCAAGGCGCGGCGCTGATCGAGATGCGTCTCGACCGTGGCAGGCACGCCAAGGGAGGCGATCATCTTCCGCGCCACCAACTCGGACTCCTCCAGCCGTTTGCGGTCGATGTCCATCAGCGCGATCTGCGCATCGGCAAGGGCAGGCATCGACAGGGCATCGCCGATCAGGTTCTTCATGAACACGGTCGATCCCGCGCCGATGAAGGCAATCTTGGTCATTTGACAGCTCCAAGGGTAAGGCCCGCAATGAAGTGCTTCTGCATCAGGAAGAACATCGCGACGGGGGGAAGGGCGGCGACGATCGAGCCCGCGCTGACCAGATGCCATTGCGCGATCCACTGGCCGTTGAGGCTGGAGAGCCCGGCGGTGATCGGCTGGCTGTCCACCCCTTGGGTCAGAACGGTGGCCCAGAAGAAATCGTTCCAGATGAAGGTGAACACCAGCACGGAAAGCGCGGCAATGGCTGGGCGCATCAGGGGCAGCACGATGAACCAGAAGATCCGCCATTCCTTGACACCCTCGACGCGGGCAGCCTCGATCAGCTCGAACGGCAGGGCCTTGATGAAATTGCGCATGAAAAGGGTGCAGAACCCGGTCTGGAACGCGATGTGGAAGAGGGCCAGGCCGTACCAGGTGTCATACATCCCCAGTTGCAGCGTCATGTCGCGCACCGGCACCATCAGGATCTGGAAGGGCACGAAGTTGCCCGCGACGAACATGAAGAACACCAGGATGTTCGCCCGGAAGCCATAGACCGCCAGCGCAAAGCCGGTCATCAGCGACAGCCCGACCGCGCCGATCACCGTGG
>NCDS01000022.1:0-17947 GCA_002280315.1 Rhodobacterales bacterium 32-66-7
CGCTTGACCGGGTGCGGACCAACCTTGCGCCGTTCTTTGTGGCCTGAACCGGGGAGGCGTCAATGATCCTGAGCTGTGGCGAAGCGCTGATCGACATGCTGCCCCGCACCCTGCCCACGGGTGAGGCCTGCTTTGCCCCCCATGCCGGCGGGGCGGTGTTCAACACGGCCATTGCGCTTGGTCGGCTTGGTGCGGCCTCGGCGTTCTTTTCCGGGGTCTCGAGCGACATGCTGGGCGAGATTCTGGTGGAGACGCTGGTCGCCTCGAAGGTGGAGACGGGGTTTCTCGCCCGGTCCGACCGGCCGACCACGGTCGCCTTCGTCAAGCTGACCGATGGGCAGGCGAGCTATGCGTTTTATGATGAGGCGACGGCGGGGCGGATGCTTGCGACCGCTGACCTGCCTGATCTTCCAAGCCCGGTGACCACGCTCTTTTTCGGCGGCATCAGTCTGGTGAACGACCCGGCGGCCAGCACCTATGCAGCGCTTCAGGCGCGAGAGGCTGCGACGCGCGTCACCATGATCGACCCCAACATCCGCCCCGGTTTCATCGCCGGACAAGAGGCTGCCTATCGCGCGCGGGTCGGCGGGATGGTGGCCTTGGCCGATATCGTGAAGCTGTCGGATGAGGATCTGCATTGGCTGGAGGGGGCGGGGGATCTGACCACCCTGGCCCGTGGCATCCTCGCGCGCGGGCCGAAAGCGGTGTTCGTGACCGAAGGGGCCAAGGGTGCCCGGGCGGTGACGGCGAGTGAGGAGCGGTTCGTCGCGGCCAAGGCCGTGGCGGTGGTCGATACCGTCGGCGCGGGCGACACCTTCAACGCCGGGGTGCTGGCGGCGCTGGATCAGGCGGGGGTGCTGACCAAGGCCGGGGTGGCGGCCCTGTCGGCTGAGGTGCTGGACGCGGCGCTGGACCTTGGGGTCCGGGCAGCGGCGGTGACGGTCAGCCGCGCCGGGGCCAACCCGCCCTGGGCGCATGAGCTGTGAGGGCGCTTCTTCAGCGCGTCACCGAAGCCGAGGTTCGCGTCGAGGGTGAGGTGGTGGGCAAGTCCGGCCCCGGCCTTCTGATCCTGATCTGCGCGATGGCGGGTGACAGCGAGGCCACAGCGGCAAGGCTGGCGGCCAAGGTCGCCAAGCTGCGCATCTTCAAGGACGGTCAGGGCAAGATGAACCTTTCGGTTCGCGACATCGGTGGCAGCGCTTTGGTCGTCAGCCAGTTCACCCTTGCCGCCGATCTGCGTGGCAACCGCCCCGGCTTTTCCACCGCAGCGCCGCCCGATCAGGGTGACCGGCTGTACCAGCATTTCAGCACCTGTCT
Organism: Rhodobacterales bacterium 32-66-7; assembly: GCA_002280315.1. Taxonomy (GTDB): domain Bacteria; phylum Pseudomonadota; class Alphaproteobacteria; order Rhodobacterales; family Rhodobacteraceae; genus Tabrizicola. Next base: position 1,318 of record NCDS01000022.1, read on the forward strand.
GGCCGCCGAGGGCGTGCCGGTCGCCAATGGCCGGTTCGGCGCGGATATGGCGGTAAGCCTCACGAATGACGGGCCGGTGACGATCTGGATCGACACGGACCAGCTTTAGCGCCCGATCGCCGTGCCGCATTCGATCAGCGCATCGATCGACGCGCGCGACCCGGCCAGCGAATAGTCCTTCACGTCATTGCCATCCGCATCGCGCAGATAAAGCCGGTTGCCGCGCGCGACCTCGACGATGAAATCGATCCCGGCCGCATCATCGGGCAGATAGAACAGGACCGAGTTCTGCGACAGCGTCGCCCCGCTTTGCGTCCAGGGCACGCGGCCGTCGATCTGCATCTGCAACTCGGCAGACTGGCCTTCGCCGAATTGCCAGGCCGAGGAATAGAATTCTACCTGCACGTCCCCGGTCGGATAGGTCCAGATCGAAAAGCTGTCGCCCGGGGCGGAGACCTTCGCCTCGCAGGCGAAGCTGCCGTCGGTCAGGGCCCATACCTCGACCTGCCAACTCTTGTGCGAAAACAGGATCTGGGACTGCTGCGCCCAGACCGCCCCGGCGGTCGCCACGATCAGCGCAGCCGCCATCCCAATACGAATGCCCATGTCAAACCCCCGTTCTGGCGTTCACCCCATGGGTTTTCGCGCCAGGGTCCGATTCAGGCAAATGAATAGTACCGTCATCAAACCGGCAAGGTGGAACCCGATCAGGCGGCCCATTCCCAGGGCGTGCTGAACTGCCCCAGAATCCGCGCGACATCGTCATCGGCGACCGGAGCGGACCTGGTCAGTTGTGCCACAAGCCCGCGCTTCTTGTCCTCGGCCACCGCAGCCACCTTGGCGGGAACGCCCCCGGCGGCAAGCGCCTCGTCATAGACGCGGGTGATCGCCAGACGCCTGAGGTCGGGCTTGAAGACCTTGCCGACGGCGGTCTTCGGCACCTCGGGCAGAACCTCGATGTATTTCGGGACCGCGGCGCGTTCGCTGATATGCTTGGCGGCGTAGGCGGCAAGGTCATCGACGCTGACGCTTTTGCCCTTGACCAGCTCGACATAGGCCACCGGCAGCTCACCCGCATGGGCGTCCGGCTGGCCGATGGCGCCGACCACCGCCACAGCCTCATGCCCCATCAGGGCCTCTTCGATGATCGCGGGGTCAATGTTGTGGCCGCCGCGAATGATCAGGTCCTTGGCGCGGCCGGTGATGAAAAGATACCCCTCCGGATCAAGCCGGCCCAGATCGCCGGTGCGCAGAAAGCGTCCTTCGGCGAACAGTTCCTTGTTCTTGTCGGCCTCGGTGTAGGTAGAGCCTTCGTAGACCCCCGGGCTTGCGATGCAGATCTCGCCCACCTCATCCACCTTGCATTCGCGAAAGCCGATCGCCCCCTGCGAGGTCAGGATGCGGACATGGGTGTAGGGGAAGGGCAAGCCCACCGACCCGGTCTTGCGCGTCCCGTCGGGCGGGTTGATCGACACGAGGCAGGTGGCCTCGGTCAGCCCGTAGCCTTCGACGATGTCGATGCCGGTTTCCTTCTTGAAGCGGTTGTAAAGCTCCAGCGGCAGGGGGGAGGAGCCGGAGAATGCGTTCTTCAGGCTGGAGATATCGGCATCCACCGGGCGCTGCATCAGGGCGGCAAGCGCGGTCGGCACGGTGATGAGGTAAGTGACCCTGTAGCGTTCGATCAGCTTCCAGAGGTTGTCGAACACCCCCTCACCCCGGTAGCCCTGCGGCGTCGGGAACACCACATGCGCGCCGGAGGAGACGACCGACATCAGGATCGGATAGGCGGCAAAGACGTGGAACAGGGGCAGCGGGCACATCACCACATCGGTCGGCTTGAACAGGAGCGTCGCCCCAAGCCAGCCGTTGTAGATCATGCCCGAGATCTTGTGCTGTGCGACCTTCGGCATCCCCGTGGTGCCGCCGGTGTGGAAATAGGCCCCGACCCGGTCCTCGGTATGGTCGGCGAAGGTCAGCTTGTCGGCGGGCATGCGCGCGACTTCGGCGCGGAAATCCTTGACCGTGGCGGAATGGCTGGCGGGGTTCTTCGGCCGGATCAGCGGCACGATCAGCTTCTTCAGGCCCGCAAGGTAGGGCACCAGATCAACCTCGAGCACGGTCTTGACGCTGGGGGCGAACTTCACCGCCTCGGCCACCTTTTGCGGCACGTCGGTCTTCGGGAAGGCCTTCAGCGTCACCACGACCTTGGCGCCGGTTTCACGCAGGATTGCGCTGATCTTTTCCGGCTCCAAGAGGGGGTTGATCGGGTTCACGATCCCCGCCACCGCCCCGGCCAGAAAGGCAACCGCAGTCTCGGCCGCGTTCGGCAGGATATAGGCCACCACATCCTTTTCGCCGATGCCCAAAGACCGGAACAGGTTCGCCGCCCGCGTCACCTCGGCGTGAAGGTCGTTCCAGGTCAGCGTGACGGCCTTCGTGGTCGGGCCGGACAACAGTTGGTAGCTGAGCGCTGCACGCGCGCCATGGGCGGCCTTGGCTTGCGACAAAAGGGCATACATCGACCGCGCCGTCTGGCGCTGGTCCCAGGTGCCCTCAGCCTCGATGGCTTTGCGGTCTTCGGCCGTGGCGAAGCGTGTCATCCGATCCTCCCGAGATCTGCCCGTCGTTGTCGCGGGCTTGGGACAAGGATGGGCGGAGATTTGCCGTTTGGGAAGAAGTTTAAGCGCCGGACGTAACGTCAGTCAGCCCGGTCGGTGAACTGAAGCCGCGCCAGCCGGGCGTAAAGCCCGCCCTCGGCCACCAGCGCGTCATGCGTGCCAGTGGCGACGATCCGGCCCTGATCGAAGACGACGATCCGGTCGGCCTGTTTGACCGTGGCCAACCGATGCGCCACCACGAGCGTGGTGCGCCCCTGTGCCAGGGTTTCGACCGCCGCCTGTACCGCGCGTTCGCTTTCGGCATCAAGGGCCGAGGTCGCCTCGTCGAGCAAAAGCACCGGCGCGTCGCGCAGGATGGCCCGGGCAATCGCCACCCGCTGGCGCTGCCCGCCCGACAGCATCACCCCGCGTTCGCCAAGGTAGCTGTCATAGCCCTGCGGCAGCGCGGTCAGGAAGTCATGCGCCGCCGCCGCCTTGGCCGCAGCCTCAACCTCGGCATCGGTGGCGTCGGGGCGACCGAAGCGGATGTTGTCGCGGGCCGAAGCGGCGAAAATCACCGGGTCCTGCGGCACAAGGGCGATGGCCTGGCGGAAATCGTGCCGCGCCATGTCGGTCAGCGCCACGCCGTCCAGCGTGATCTGCCCCGATTGCGGGTCATAGAACCGCAGGAGCAGTTGCAGGATCGTGGTCTTGCCCGCACCGGAGGGGCCGACCAGCGCCACCGTCTCCCCCGGGTTGACGCGCAGGCTGACGCCGTTCAGCGCGCTGCTCTCGGGCCGGGCAGGGTAGCGGAAGCTGACATTGTCGAAGACGATCTCGCCCCGCACCGGGCGGGGAAGCCGCATGGGCTGGCCCGGATCGCGGACGGAGTCGTCGGTGTTCAAAAGCTCCACCAGCCGTTCGGTCGCCCCGGCGGCGCGCTGCAATTCGCCCCAGATTTCCGATAGCGCCCCCACCGCGCCGGCGACCAGAATCGCATAGATCACGAACTGGATCAGCTCGCCCACCGACATCACCTCGGCCCGGACATCGCGCGCGCCGATCCAGAGGACGCCGACAATCCCGGCGAAGGTCAAAAAGATCACGATCACCGTCATGATCGCGCGCACCGTGATCCGGGTCCTGGCCGAGACGAAGCTTTTCTCGGTCACCTCGGCAAAGGCGGCGCGGGTCGCACCCTCATGCGTGAAGGCCTGCACGGTTTGTACCGACAACAGCGCCTCGGACGCGGAGCCGGAAGAGGCGGCGATCCAGTCCTGATTTTCCCGGCTCAACCGGCGGAGCTTGCGGCCAAGGACGATGATCGGCACCACGATGGCGGGCACGATCAGCAGGACAAGCCCGGTCAGCTTGGCCGAGGTCAGGAACAAAAGGATGAGCCCGCCCACCAGCATCAGGAAATTGCGCAGCGCGACCGAGACGGAGGAGCCGATGACCGACAGGATCAGCGTGGTGTCGGTGGTGATGCGGCTAAGAACCTCACCGGTCAGAACCCGCTCGAAGAACGTGGGCGACATGCCAAGGACCCGGTCGAACACCGCGCGGCGGATGTCGGCCACCACACGCTCACCCAGCCGGGTCACAAGGTAGTAGCGGATGCCGGTGCCCAGCGACAACAGAAGGGCGATGCCCAGGGCCGCCGCAAAATACTGGTCCAGAAGCACCGCATCGCCTGCGTTGAAGCTGTCGACGACCCGCCTGACCGCCAGGGGCAGGATCAGGCTGATCGCCGCCGTCACCGTCAGCGCCAGCAGCGCAAGGACCACCATGCCGCGATAGGGTCGCAGGAACGGCAACAACCCCCGCAGCGCGCCCATCTCTTTCGATTTCGGCCGGTCCTCGGTTCCTGCGATATCGGACACTTCGGTCACCCTTCTACGGTTCGGCCCCGGGTTTAGTCTGCCAAGGCTAGGGCCACAAGTCGCCTCGCTGTCGCGCCGGACCGGACCTTTGCCGGGCGGTTTCCGGCGGTCTCCGTGGAATGGCACTTGCGTTGGCCGGCTGGCTGCCGAAGATCGGGCATTGTTCAGGGAAAGAGCCCGATGCCGCAATTCACCGCCCCGGATGGCGCAAGCCTGGCCTACCGTGACGAGGGGGCGGGCCTGCCGCTGCTCTGCCTGACCGGCCTGACCCGCACCATGGCCGATTTCGATTACCTTGCCCCGCATCTGCCGCCCTTGCGGCTGATCCGCATGGACTACCGTGGCCGGGGCGGCAGCGACTGGACCGGCCCCTATACGGTCGGGCAGGAGGGGCGGGATGTGCTGGCGCTGCTGGATCACCTCGGCCTTCCGGCGGCGGCGATCCTGGGGGCGTCACGGGGTGGGTTGATCGGGATGCTTCTGGGTGCGGTGGCGAAGGGGCGGGTGCTGGGCCTGTGCCTGGTCGATATCGGACCCGAGCTTGCCCGGGCCGGCCTCGACCCGATCCTTGATCGTGTGGGTCGCCCACTCGCTGCGCGGACATTGGCCGAGCTTGCCCGGCAGATGTCGCTCCATCCGGCCTTCCCCGGAGTGCCCTTGTCGCGGTGGGAGGCGGAGGCGCGGAAGCAGGCGGTCGCGACCCCCGATGGTTTGCGCCTGACCTATGACCCGGCACTGGGGGCGGCATTCCGCGCGGGTTTTGGCAGTCCGGTGACCTTCTGGACGGAATTCGACGCGCTGGCCGGGGTGCCGCTGGCGCTGATCCGGGGAGCGAATTCTGACCTTCTCTCCAGCGCCACTGTGGACCGGATGCAGGCCCGCCGTCCCGATATGCTGGTGGCCGCGATCCCCGACCGGGGGCATATGCCGTTTCTGGACGAACCCCCCGCTGTCGCCTTGATCCTCCAATTCCTGAGGGCGCTCGCATGACCGATATCGCCCGGATCGAGGCTGCCAGCCGTCGTCTGCAGGGCCACCTTCCGGTAACCCCGCTCCTCCACGCGCCGCTGCTGGACCGGCTGGCCGGGCGGCGGGTGTTCGTCAAGGCGGAATGCCTGCAACTGACCGGCAGCTTCAAGGCGCGGGGCGGGTGGGCTGCGGTCTCGGCCCTGGGCGAAGCGGAACGGAGGCGGGGGGTCATCGCCTATTCCTCGGGCAACCATGCGCAGGGGGTGGCCCTCGCCGCCCATCGCCATGGCAGCCCTTGCGTGATCCTGATGCCTTCGGACGCGCCTGCGGTGAAGATCGCCAACAGCCGGGCTTACGGTGCCGAGGTGATCCTTTATGACCGGGAGAGCGAGGATCGTGAGGTCATCGGCGGCAAGCTGGCGTCCGACCGGGGCCTGACCCTGATCCGGCCCTATGACGACCTGGAGGTGATGGCGGGCCAAGGGACCGTGGGGCTGGAACTGGCCGATCAGGCGCGCGCCGAAGGGATCGACCGGGCCGAGGTGCTGGTCTGTTGCGGTGGCGGTGGGCTCGCTTCGGGCATCGCTTTGGCACTGGCGGCGCGCTCCCCCGGTCTTCAGGTCCGCACGGTGGAGCCGGTGGGCTTTGACGACATGGCAAGGTCGCTCGCCCATGGGTCGCGGCAGGTCAACCCGGCGGCCAGGGGATCGATCTGCGACGCGATCCTGACGCCGACACCGGGAGAGCTGACCTTTCCCATCCTGCAGCGGCTTGCCGGGCCGGGGCTGGCGGTCACCGACGATCAGGCGCTTGCCGCAATGGCAGCGGCGTTCAGCCAGCTTCGCCTGGTCTTGGAACCCGGCGGCGCAGTGGCGCTTGCGGCGGCCCTGTTCGCGCCGGGCCTGAGCGATCCTGTCATCGCCGTCGCAACAGGCGGCAATGTCGACCCCGCCCGCTTTGCCGACGCCCTTGCCCATCCCGACGCCACAAACGGCATTGGCGGTCGCATTTCGCCATGACGCAGGCTTGGCAATCAGCTTAGCCTTTCGCAACAAAACAGGGGCGGTGCGATGAAACTTCAGGATCTTGAGCTTTTCGTCGTCGCCCCGCCGTTTCCCGGCTGGGGCGGGCGCTATTGGATCTTTCCGAAGCTGACCACCGATACCGGCATCGTCGGCTACGGCGAGTGCTATGCCTCCACCGTCGGGCCAAAGGCGATGCAGGCGGTGATCGAGGATGTGTTCGAACGCCACATGCAGGGTGAGAACCCGGAAAACATCGAGCTGATGTTCCGCCGCGCCTATTCCTCGGGCTTCACGCAGCGCCCCGACCCGACCGTGATGGGCGCGTTTTCGGGGCTGGAGATTGCCTGCTGGGATATCATCGGCAAGGCCAGGGGCCGCCCGGTCTGGGCGCTGCTGGGCGGCAAGATGAACGACCGCATCCGCAGCTACACCTATCTTTACCCCGAGCCGGGCAAAGAAAGCGCCGAATTCTGGGTCGATCCCGATGCCGCCGCCGAGGCTGCGGTGCGGTTCATGACCATGGGCTTCACCGCCGTCAAGTTTGACCCCGCCGGTCCCTATACGATCCGGGGCGGGCATGAACCGGCGATGTCGGACATCACCCGATCGGTTGCCTTCTGCAAGGCGATCCGCGCGGCGGTGGGCGACCGGGTTGACCTTCTGTTCGGCACGCATGGCCAGTTCACCACCCCGGGTGCGATCCGGATGGGCCGGGAGTTGGAGCCCTACAACCCCCTCTGGTACGAAGAGCCGATCCCGCCCGACAACCTCCTCGAATTCGCCGAGGTGGCAAGATCCGTCCGCGTTCCATTGGCAACGGGTGAGCGGATGACGACCAAGGCCGAATTCGGCACCCTCCTGCGCGCGGGCGGCGTCAAGATCCTGCAACCCGCGCTGGGCCGGGTCGGGGGGATCTGGGAAGCGAAGAAGATCGCCGCGATGGCCGAGGTCTTCAATGCCGAAATGGCCCCGCATCTTTACGCAGGTCCGGTGGAATGGGCCGCCAACGTGCATTTTGCCGCCTCGATCCCGAACCTGCTGGTCGCCGAGACGATCGAGGATGGCGGGGCCTTTCACCAAAAGCTGATCAAGAACACCATCAAATGGGAGGATGGCTACATCCTGCCGCCCGACGCCCCCGGCCTTGGCATCGACTTCGACGAAGCCGTCGCCCGCGCGCATCCCTTCACCGGCACCGGCCTGCACCTGCAGATGCAAGAGGCACCTTGCGACCACCGCCACGGCAACCGATTCGAAGGCGGCGCACCCAGCACCAAGGCCTAGGCGGTCAGGCCCTGCAAGGTGACTACCGCCACCCCCTTGCCGTTGCGGCGGCGACGGTAGAGCATGTCAACATGCACGATCGCGCGCCCGCCGCCCGGCAGGTCAACCGCGCCCGACACCGTGCCCTGTTCGATCAGCGCGTCGATCTGGTAGGTGACCGCGTCGCCGTTGCGAAAAAGCACTGTTGCCGTTGCGATATAAACGCTGTTGCCGCTGACCGCGACCCTAAGCCTGGTGTAGATGCCGCCATTGTCGGCGACGACAAAACGGTCTGCGTCGCCATAAGCGCGCACCTTGCGGGTGCCAAGGTTCACCCAAGACCCGGCCCAGGCGGCTTTTGCAGCGACTAGGGGCAAAACCGCAGCCCCGAGGGCCCGTACAATAAACTGTCGGCGATAGATCATCCCAATCTCCCTGTGCTTGCAAACATCTTGCGCTTGCAAATCCTGATACGCGCGCGGCTGAAATTTCCGTCGCGACAATACCGCTGTGCACAGAATCTGGCGGGCCCGGAAGGACTCGAACCCTCAACCTCGGACTTAGAAGGTCCTTGCTCTATCCGGTTGAGCTACGGGCCCGCGCCGCCACCTTTTGCGGCAGAGGCGGCATTCAGGCAAGCACCTTTGTCATGTAGACCGAGTTCGGGTCGCCGGTATACTCGCCGAACGGGCCGGAGGTCACGAACCCCGCCCGCCCGTACAGCGCGCGGGCGGCGACAAAGGTGGACTGAATTCCGGTCTCAAGGCTAAGCTGGCTGAACCCATCGGCTGCGGCGGCGGCGATCAGATGCGCCAGCATCGCCTTGGACAACCCCTGCCCGCGCGCTTCGGCTAGGACATGCATCGACTTGATTTCGGCATGGCTGGCGTCGATCCGCTTCAGCGCCCCCATGGCAAGCGCTTCACCCGCGTCGCGCAGCACGAAGAACCGGATGCCGGGGGCGGCGAGCGCGGATTTGTCCATCATGTAGATCGATTCGGGCGGCGTCTCGGCATGCATGTCTGCGGTATGCCGCTCGAAAAGCAGGGAAAGGTCGGGGGTCAGCGGATGCTCTTCCGCGATCACCACCGACATCAGTGTGTCCAGACGCCCTTGCGGTCGGTCGCGAAATTCTCGCCATAGCCGCGCGGGCGGATCACCGGCTTCCTTGCTGTCGAAGCGCAGTTGCACCTGGGCTTGCGTGTCCGAAGATGAGGTCCAACCCATCAGCGGGTCAATCTCACGCGCCGAGTCAGCGGTGTACTGCAACACCCAGCCCTGGGCGTTCGCGGTTCCGGACTGCATCGCGGTTCTGGCGGGTTTGTAGATGCGGGCGCGCATGGTCAGGTTCCCCATAGGATGCCCGTTCTTCCCAAGCTTTGACCGAAAACGCAAGCCCGACGGCGGAGCGGACGGTGCGGAAAAGACTGTCGGCTGGCCTTCGGGGGATGGGGACGGGCCAGCCGACAGCTTCAGGTGCTGCTTGCACGGTTACTGTGCCTCAAACGAAGACAATGATCAACCGAAAGATGAGTATTCTGCGGTCAGATCGCCTTTTACGGTTACGCTTTCACCGAAAGCCGCAGGATCAGATAGCGGTTGAAATGGCAAAAGGCGGTAGAGGTGCGGTCTTGACCCGTCAGCCGCTGCATCAGGTTGGCCCTTCGCTTGCGCGACAGGAAAAGCCCGATGAACCGCGCGAGGGCCCAATGCACCCCGGGCTTCTTTGCCCGAACCTCGTCCGAAATGCGTGTCACGCCGTGGCCGATCACGTTGAAAAGCTGTTGCTCCAGATCGATCGAGGGCGCGACAGCCTCGGTAATGTCGGCCTCGTCGGTGATCTGGAAACCATGCTCCGCCAGCGCCTGCCGAAAGGCCCCCAGCTTGTGGCCACCCCCCGCCTGTGGTCCTTTCGAGCGGCCCTGATAAGCCTCGGTCCGGAAACAGTCGGCAATCAGAATCCGCCCGCCGGGGGAGAGAAGGCTGATACACTTGGGCAGGCTTTCGGCCATCGGGATGTACTGGAAGCTTTCGGAAAACAGGCACAGATCGAATGGTCCATGTCCGGGGTAATCCTCGAACATGCATTCGTGCACGGTGGCGCCCGGTGCCGTTTCGCGGCAACGCGCGGCAAGGAAGGCCGACGGCACCACGATCTCGACTGAATGGCCAAGCGCCAGCAGCTTGCGCGCGGTTTCCCCGGCCCCGCCGCCGATATCAAGGATGCGCAACGGCCCCCCCGTCGCGGGCAGGTAGCCGAACAGCTTGGCAGTATACGCCTCTTGCGCGGCCTTGAGGTTGCCGGCGGTCACCTCAAGCCCGGTCCAAAGGCCGTAGTGCAGATTCTCGGCCCCGGTCAGCCAGCGGATGAAGGCAAGGCCCACATCCAGCCCTACTGCGCGCGTATCGATCTTGCCTGCCATCGTGGCCCCCTCGCCCGCGCCCCCGCGCCAGCCCGTGGCTTAGCCGCTTCCCTGTCCGACGGCAACGCCTTCGTCCGGCAGGTGGTTCGGGCTTGAACTGGAACAAAAACGGATCAATTCTGTGCGGTCCCGACTCATGAGGCCATGATGCCGCACAACAATGCCAATGCGCTTGATCCGCGCCCGGATGTGTTGACCAAGCCCAAGCTGGAAGGGGGGCGGCGCTTTCAACTGTCCACGCCGTTCCAGCCCGCCGGCGACCAGCCCGCCGCGATTGCCGAACTGACCGCCGGCGTGCTCGCGGGGGAGCATAACCAGGTGCTGCTGGGGGCCACGGGGACGGGCAAGACCTTCACCATGGCCAAGATCATCGAGGGGACGCAGCGCCCGGCGATCATCCTTGCGCCGAACAAGACCCTTGCCGCGCAATTGTATGGCGAATTCAAGGGCTTCTTTCCGGACAACGCCGTCGAATACTTCGTGTCCTATTACGACTACTACCAGCCCGAAGCCTACGTCGCCCGGACCGACACCTATATCGAGAAAGAATCCCAGATCAACGAACAGATCGACCGGATGCGCCACTCCGCCACAAGGGCGCTGTTGGAGCGGGATGATGTGATCATCGTCGCTTCCGTCAGTTGCATCTACGGCATCGGGTCGGTGGAGACCTATTCGGCGATGACGCAGGACCTTGTCGTGGGGCAAGTGTATGACCAGCGCCGGGTGATGGCAGAACTGGTGGCCCAGCAATACAAGCGGCTGGAGTCAAGCTTCCAGCGCGGGGCGTTCCGGGTGCGGGGCGACTCGTTGGAGGTCTGGCCCGCCCACCTTGAAGACCGCGCCTGGCGCTTTTCGTTCTTTGGTGAAGAGCTTGAATCGATTGTGGAGTTCGATCCCCTGACCGGCGCCAAGACCGACAATTTCAAGCAGATCCGCATCTATGCCAACAGCCACTACGTCACCCCGCGCCCCACGCTGGCGCAAGCGACCAAGGGCATCAAGGATGAGCTTTTTCACCGCCTGAAGCAGTTGCAAGCCGAAGGAAAACTGCTGGAGGCGCAGCGGCTGGAGCAGCGCACCAATTTCGACCTTGAGATGCTGGAGGCGACAGGTGCCTGCGCTGGGATCGAGAACTACTCCCGCTATCTGACCGGTCGCGCCCCGGGTGAACCGCCACCGACCCTCTTTGAATTCATCCCCGACAACGCGATTGTCTTTGCCGATGAATCCCACGTCTCGGTTCCGCAGATCGGCGGCATGTACAAAGGCGACTTCCGCCGCAAGTTCACCCTGGCCGAACACGGGTTCCGCCTGCCAAGCTGCATGGACAACCGGCCGTTGAAGTTCGAGGAATGGGACGCCATGCGCCCGCAATCGGTCTTCGTCAGCGCCACCCCCGCGGCATGGGAGATGGAGCAGGCGGGCGGCGTCTTCACCGAACAGGTCATCCGCCCAACCGGCCTGATCGACCCGGAGGTGGAGATCAGGCCGGTGGAGATGCAGGTCGACGACCTGCTGGACGAGATCCGCAAGGTTGCCGCGCGGGGCTTGCGGACGCTTGCGACTGTGCTGACCAAGCGGATGGCCGAGGATCTGACCGACTACCTCCACGAACAGGGCATCCGGGTGCGCTACATGCACTCCGACATCGACACCATCGAGCGGATCGAGATCCTGCGCGACCTGCGGCTTGGGGCGTTCGACGTGCTGGTGGGGATCAACCTCTTGCGCGAGGGCCTCGATATCCCCGAATGCGGGCTGGTGGCGATCCTTGATGCCGACAAGGAGGGGTTCCTGCGCTCGGAAACCTCGCTGATCCAGACCATCGGCCGGGCGGCGCGGAATTCGGAAGGCCGGGTGATCATGTATGCCGACCGGATGACCGGCAGCATGGAGCGGGCGATCGGTGAGACCAACCGCCGCCGCGAAAAGCAGGTGGCCTATAACCTGAAACACGGGATCACGCCGGAAACGATCCGCAAGAACGTCGAGGATGTGCTGTTCGGCACCTGGGAAGGCGACACCGATCAGGCGCGGATCACCACCAAGGTCGACAAACCCATGGTCGGCAAGAACCTCGCCGCGCATCTGGATGCCCTGCGGCAGCAGATGCGGAAGGCGGCCGAGAACCTGGAGTTCGAGACGGCAGCCCGCCTGCGGGACGAGGTGCGTCGGCTGGAGGCGGTGGAACTGGCCGTCGCCGACGACCCCTTCGCGCGGCAATAGGTGATCGAAGAGGCGGTGGAGGAAGCAACCAAGATGTCGGGGCGGAGTACGGCGGGGCGGGCAGGGCAGCGGGGCGGGAAGCGGTCAAGGGGGCGGGGGCGGTAGGGTGGGCAATCTGCCCACGGCGTGCGTCGGCACCTTCCGGCTTGACGCCCGCCTGACCCTAATTCCGGGTATCGATGATCTTGCACGTGGTCAGCCCCAAGTCCTGGGCCATGTCCCTTTGAGCCTTGTCAAAGCCGGCCAGGTCAATATCCGTGTAACCTTCGCATTGGTAGGATGCCGCCGACACAGCCTCTTCCTTGCTGTCGTATTCCCATGAAAAGCCAAAAGTGCCAATACCGCTGATCGCAAAGGCGGAATGTTTTCCTTTGACATGATCCGACAGGTAATTCTTGAACTCCTTGGTCGCAACCAAGCTTAAGCCGCCGCCTTTCAGGGTGTTCTTCGGAAAGTCCTTTGGCACCATGACCGCATAAAGCTTGCACGGCTTTTTTGCGATCCCCTCGCAGTCGGCGATCACATACTTGACGACCGAGTCCAGCGAATGAAGGCCGCTCCAGTACGAATAGGCATCTTCTTCGACATTGACGGCGATGGCGCCATAGTAGTTCTTGTCTCTCGACCATTCTACATAGCCGCGTGAAACGTCCGCGGTCAATCTTTCGTCCGAATATTTGCGGATCTCGACAACGCGGGAATAGAGCTTTATCTCCGCTGTTGCGGCGCTGAAATTTGCAAAGAACCCGAGCAGGAACAGTGAGACGAATAACTTCCGGACCATCAATCAACCCCCATCCATATGCCACCAGCTGATCATGGCAAAGGGGGTTGACGCGTGTCAACCGTATCGTACCGCGGACGCAACCGCCGGGAAAGTTCAGGGGATGGCTGACGCGGCCTGCAGCCATCAGTCTTAGGGCGGTACAGTGGGCAATCTGCCCGCGTCCCTCGCCAAGCGTGGGCAGATTGCCCACCCTACGCCATCGAATGCAGGGTGGGCGACCCGCGCACTGCCGTACGAAGATCGCGATGCAGAGTCGAAAATGGCCAATCGGTAATCTGTTGCACCAGGCCATGGCGCACCGGGTCAGCGTGGACAAATGTAACGGCGCGACGCTCTTCATCAGGGTCGCGGATCATGTGTTCCCAGAACCGGCGCTGCCAAAGCCCAAGTTCACCCTTCCGGACCATGCTGGCCGTTTGCACTCCGGTCAGCCCGCTGGCATGGCTGAACCGAGCCTTTATCTTGCGCCAACGGTTCGAAAAGTCCGAATCACCCGGTGGCAAGGTCCAGACCGCATGTAGATGATCCGGGAGGACGACCATGGCCTTGCACCAGATCGGCTGTTCGACAGCGGTCGTGCGGTAAGCCTGGCGCAAACAATCAATTCGTTCGGTCAGGGCAGTGCCGCCCCTCTCGGCCAGATGAACGGTGAAGAAATATGTGGCACCCGGAACGCGCAGACGTCGATAGTTGGGCATGGGCAAGTCCCTGCGATGGCTTGGTGTTCGTAGGGTGGGCGATATCGCCCACCCTACGCTTGGTTATTCTATAAGAACGATGTCGTCCTTTGCTGCTTGCGAACCGGCGATCGCGCGGCAGGTGACAACCTCAGATTCCCGTTCTTCCCAGTAGCGGGGGTCGGAAAGCACTGCTTCGGGCAGGCGTTCCTTGACAAATACCCGTCGGCGCGCACGTTTGACCGTGATTTCGAACTGGTTTGACCGGAGCCGGGCGTTTGGGTGCAGGAAGCCGTCGCGCAGCACGTCGGCGCGGTCCTGCAAGCGCCGAATCTCCGCTTTCAATCTGGCAAACTCATCCACGGGGTTCATGCCCGCGCCTGTTCGTCGCTGCGACCAGGCAGGTGTTGCAGGAACTGGTTGCTACAGCGTTAACGCGATCTCTGGGATGGCATCCAGCAGCAGGTGCCAGAGGTGCTTGTTCTGAACCTTGACAAACCGGGGCAGGTCGTCCCCCTTCACCAGACCGACGGCCTCGCGCGCAGAAAGCCTGCCATGAAATTCCTCGACCCCAACGACCCGTTCTTCCGCAACGCCGTGGTGCGCTGGCTCACGGTGCTGGTGCCGCTCGGCTGGGGGTTGGTGGAGCTACTCTGGCGGCAGGAGCCGTTCTGGGGCCTTCTGTTCCTGGGTGCTGCGGGCTATGCCGGGTGGATGCTGTTCGTGGTCCGGAAGCGGGACTAGTCCATCCACTCCGGCCGTTGCAGGCCAAGCGCCTCGGGGTCGTAGAGATAGAGGCCGCCGACCACCAGGACGACCACGAAAGCCACCGCAAAGCCGATCTTCCAGATCGACCAGGGGCGCTCGCCCTGCACCTCGCCCGTCTGGCCGTTGACGATGAAGCGGTAGCTTTTGCCGCCATACTTGTAAGCCGCCATCCAGACCGGGAGGAGGATGTGCTTGAACGTCTCCTCCGACCAACTGGTATCAACGCTGTCGATGCGCTGTTCATCCCCGCCGATGTCGCGGCGGACATCCTCGCGGATCTGATCGGCCATCCGGTCGCGCGCCTCGGCGTGGCCGTCAGACAGCGGGACCGTATAGCCCTCGGCCTCAAAACCGGCAAGGTATTCAGGGGCGTAGGGCTTCAGCGCGGCAAGGTCCCAGGGGGCGAGGTTGTTGCCCAGATGCCGGGGCAGGCTGGTCGAGGCGATGACGAGCACATCGTCGAAATCCCGCGACACCCGGCCCGAGGCGGGGTACCAGCGGGTCTTCTGCACCCTCTCCTCGCGCCGTTCGGACTTGCCGTTGACCTGCACGGTGACCATCCGCGTCTCATAGTAATGCTCACCGCGCTGGCCGCGGTAGCGGCTGGCGGTGTCGGCGTCGAAGGTCCAGTAGGGCACGTAGATCCCGGTCATCGCCCGGCCCTTGCGGGCGTATTCCAGAAGCGTGTTCGGGGCGAACCACAAGCGACCCAGCCAATCGGTCATCGCCTTGCGCGCCTGCGGTTCGGAATAGACGAAGGGCACCAGCGCCAGTGGTTTGATGTGGCGCTGGGTCCCGGTATCAAGGACGACCGGCGTGGCGCAGAACGGGCATTCGGTGGCATGGGTGGCACCGACGATCTCGATCGACGCCCCACAGGACGGGCAGGAGATGGTACGCACCTCTTCCATGTCGCTTGCCGCAAGGTCCCCGGAAAGGCCACGCTGGAGATCAAGCTCTTGCAGCGCTTTCTCCGCGTCACGCGCGGTCCCGGGGGCGATGTCCTGCGTATGGCCGCAAAAATCGCAGGTCAGCCGACCCTCGCCGGGGGCATAGCGCATCTGCGCGCCGCATTGGGCGCAGGGATAGCGATACTCTTCTGCTGCGGCCATGGTCGGGGTCAGGGCTTCGGCAGCGGCGGCGGCAGCGCATCGAGAAGGCGGGCAAGCTCCGTCTCGGCGGCCATTTTCCAGCCATCCTGACCGGTGGTCCAGACCATGGTGGCGCGGGTCAGCCGCCCCTCGCTGGCGTAGCGGACAAGATCACCTTCCGAGATCGGGCCGATGGTCGCGCCGTTTTCGGCCAGATGCCAGGCCTTTCCGGTGGGCAAAGGCGGCGGCCCGGACGAGGTGGCAGCGGTCGGCGGGGCAGGCGGTTGCGCGCCCCAAGGACCCGCACCCCCCGCCATCTGCGCGCCCATCGCCATGCCCATGCCGGCACCCATAGCACTCCCCATGGCCGAGTCCGGCGCGCCCATCGCTTCGGCCGCGTTGAATTGCATGTATTTGTTGAGGTCCCCGGCAACACCCATCGAGGTGCGCTTGTCCATCGCCTTTTCCACCTCTTCGGGCAGGCTGATGTTCTCGATATAGAACTCGGGCAGGACCAGCCCGTATTCGGCCACTTGCGGCGCGATGGCGGTGGCGATGATCTTGGACAGATCGGCGGTGTTCGCCGCCATGTCGAGCACCGGAATGCCCGATTTCGCCAGCACCTGGCTGGCCTGTTGCACGATCACGTTGCGGATCTGGAAGCTGATCTCGTCGGCGGTGAACTCGCCATCAGTGCCGACCACCTCCTGGATGAACTTGCCGGGATCGCCGACCTTGAGCGAATAGGTCCCGAAGGCGCGCAGGCGGACCGGCCCAAACTCCGGGTCGCGTGCCATGATCGGGTTCTTCGTGCCCCATTTCTGGTCGTTGAAACGCGTCACGTTGACGAAATAGACCTCGGACTTGAAGGGCGACTGAAAGCCGTGGTCCCAATTCTGGAGCGTGGTCAGGATCGGC
>NCDS01000022.1:17989-27915 GCA_002280315.1 Rhodobacterales bacterium 32-66-7
CCGAACACATCGGCCAACTGCCCCTCATGGATGAAGACCGCCGCCTGGCCTTCGCGCACGGTAAGCTTCGCGCCCATCTTGATCGCCTGCCCGCGCCGGTCGAACCGCCAGACCATGGTGTCACGCGTGTCATCGAGCCAGGAAATGACGTCGATGAATTCGCCTTTGAGGAAATCGAAGACCATGGCTACCTCCGGTCAGATTGTTTCAACTGTTGCCGCCCAGAAGGCGGCGCGCAAGGGAATAGACGATGGGCTGCGCTTCGTCTGCGGTCATGCCGGGGCGAAGCTCGCGGCTGTAAAGGATGCGCAGCAACAGCTCGTCATGGTCGGTCAGAAGCGCGAACTCCTCATCGTCGTTGAAGATCGAGGGACGGGCGCGGGGGCTGTCGTTCGGCAGGCCAAGCGCCTGGGCGATTTCCTCATGAAGGCAGGACAGGCGCAGAAGGTCGGGGTGTTCGGCCCGGACCACCGCGAACGCCCGCGTATAGGCCCCGGAGGAGCCTTCGGACAGCGCGTAGACCACGCAGTAGGTGGTGCTCGGCAGGTTGGTGACCCCGGCGATGTCACCCGGCGCAAGTCCCGGAAGCGCCGCGCGAAGGCGGGGCCCAAGCGCGATGCGTTCATCTTCGGAAACGACGTGGATCAGGAAGTTCGGGTCATTGTCGTCCAGCGCGATCGGATGGCCGGTGATACGGGAGAGCCGCGCAAGGTAGCTTGCCACTTGCGCCCGGTCGGTGGCTTGCCGGTCCGCCGGGACAGACGCGCCGAACCGCAGGCCGACGCGGACCGGCACTTCCCAGCGGCGAAGCTCGCCTTCGGTTTCGGCGCGCACCAGCCCGGAAGTGCCGCGCCGGTATTCGGTGTAAAGGGCAATGCGCATGAAGTTCTCGGCCAGCATCCGGTCGGTGTAGGGCACGTCGGTCCCGGGGTCGCTGCGCAGCAAGCCCTGGCTCAGCAGGGTCTGTTGCACCTGGGCAAAGTAGACCGCTGCCGCAGCACTGCGTTCGGTCGGCGGGGCGGGGGCGGCGGTTGCGGCAGGCAGCGCCCGGGGCGTGGGGGCCGGACCCGGCAAAGTGCAGGCCGCAAGCGCAAGACCCATGAAAGCGGTGGCGGTGGTCCTGATCCTGCGGCCCAAATGCATCCGTTGCCTTTCTATGCCGTTGCTGCAGCCGGTGCCGAAGTCGGTGCCGTCTGCCGCGCCTTGGCCGAAGCGAGCGTGTCGCGCAACTCGGCCTCCATCTTCACCAGTTCAACTTCGGCGGACTTGCGTCGTGCCTTGCCTTCTTCCGCAATCGCCAGACTTTCGTTGATCGTGGCGATCAGGGTCGCATTGGCGGCCTTGACGGATTCGATGTCGAAGACGCCACGCTCCATCTCTTCGCGGACGATCTTGTTGGCGTCTTTCAGATTGTCGGCATTGGCGGTCAGCAGCTCGTTGGTCAGATCGCTCGCGCCGCGCACCGCCTCGGCCGCTTCTTTCGACCGCTGGATGGTGACGGCCTGGGCAAGCTGGGTTTCCCACAGGGGCACGGTGTTGACGAGGGTAGAGTTGATCTTGGTGATCAGGCTCTTGTCGTTTTCCTGCACCAGCCGGATCGAGGGGAGGGACTGCATCGTGACCTGACGGGTCAGCCGCAGGTCGTATACCCGGCGTTCCAGATCGTCGCGGGCCGAGCGGAGGTCGCGCAGTTCCTGCGACACGATCAGCTTGTCGGCTTCCGCCGCAGCCGCAACGGCAGCCTCTTTCGCCGGAATGGTGGTCTTGTCGGTCTCGGCCAGCTTCGCCTCACCCGCGGCGATGTAAAGCGCCAGTTCGTTGTAGAAGGCGAGGGTCTTTTGATACAGCAGATCAAGGCTCTTGATGTCCTTGAGCAGGGTATGCTCATGCGTCAGAAGCTCGGACGTGATCTTGTCGATCTGGCTTTGCACGTTTTCATATTTGGCGATGAAATTGGCGAACGGGGCGGCGCGGCCCAGGAGTTTCTCCCACCAGCTGGCATCGCGGCGCAGGTCCAGCTCGCTGACGGCAAAGCCGCGGATCGTGGTGACAAAGCTGCGCAGGCTGTCACCGGCGGGGCCGACATCCTTGTTCTTCACGTCCTCCAGCATGGCCTGGCTGATCACCTGAAGCTCCGACTGCGCGGCCGACCCGAAGGAGATGATCGATTGCATGCTGGTCAGATCGACCTCGCCCATGCGCTTCCTGATCGCCTCGGCCTGATCGGCGGGGGCGACGTCCAGGGCCACAACCTCGGCCATGGGTTCAGGAAGGACGACGGCGGTCACCTTCTCGACCTCGGTCAGAAGGGTGGAAGCTTTGGCTTGTGCGGTTTCGGGCATCGGGGAATTCCTTTGGGCAGAGGTCAATGATCAAGTCTCAGTCGGTCGCGCAGGACGCCGATTTCTACGTCAAGGTCACTACGGCTGTTTGACAGAAATGCGGTGGTTTTGGCGGCGAAGGTGGTTTCAAGGTCGCCAAGCAGCGTTTCAAACTCGGTTCGCGCTGCGGCATCGCGGGTCTGGGCGTAGTGGTTGACAAACTTCACCGTCGCGTCGCGGGCGCCCATCAGGTAGACCGACAGATACTTGCGCGCTGCGGTCAGATCGCCTGGATCATCCTCGATCGTGCGGAAAAGACCGCGCGCGGCGGTGGCAAAGCGGTCGACGCGGGCCTCAAGCTGGCGGTCCTTGGTGCGCAGGATCGCATCTTTCATCGCGGCAAGGTGCTTTTCGCCTTCAGCTACGGCGCTTGCGACCCTGCCGGTCTGGAAGGCGTCGATCCCCTCCATTCCCTTGTCGGCCATCGGGTCCAGACCGAAGCTGGACAGGTGCAAGCCCCCGCCGACCAAGGCGATAAGGGCGGCATAAAGCGGGGTCTGGTCGACGATCACCCAGCCGGTCGCAAGCGCCGCCCCGGTCAGGACCGCCCCCGCGATCTTGCGGGGGAATGCCGGGCGGCGGGCAAGCTTGCGGGCGTTGAACGCAGCCTCGGCTTTAAGGCCTTCGCGCGTGGTCCAGGCGGACAGGATCAGAAGGCCCCCGGCAGCCAGGCCCAACAGCATCTCGCGCGGGCCATCGCCGAAGGCGGGAAACAGAAACAGGAAGGCAGACAGAAAGAGCCAGGTGGTGCGGCCTTGCCCTTCGGGCCTGACCTCGACCAGGGGTTTCGGTGCGGGATCGGTCTTCGACCCGGTGGGCGAGTATTTGCCGCCAAAGCGTTCAGCCATCATGAGCCTCCGGACCAGGCGACATAGGCGACCAGGAACAGAAGCAGGACAAAGGCGAGGGTCCGCAGACCTTTTTCAGACAAACCCGCCTCCTGCACTATCCGCACGCGGCGAACCTTAGCCGAAGCGCCCGGGCCTTGCCAGCGGGGAAGCCGCAGGGTCGGCAGCAAACTTCCTTGGTGCCCCGCGATCAGCGATTGCCCATCAGCCCTTGCGGGTTGGGGTCGGCCGGCGAGGGGTGTTGCGGGTGGCGGTTGCGCCCTCGCGCGGGGTGCGGGCGGGGCGGTCGGGAATTGCGCCGTCTTTTGGCGCGGCGGGGCGGCGGGTGGCCTTTTGCCAGGTTTCGGACAGGGATTTCAGCCCGTCACCGGGCTTTGGCCGCGCGGTCCCCTTGGCTGGGGAAGCCCCTGGCGGATCGGTCCGGCGCGGGCGGGCGGATTTCGGCGCGGTCGCATCAGCGGTTGCGGTCGCCCCAGGCCTGACGCGGCGCAGGGGTTTCTTCGGCTCCGGCTCGGCCGCAGCTTCGGCCAGCCCAAGCTGTTCGCGCAGGACGCGGGGTTTCAACTCCTCCACCTCGCCCGGCTGCAATTCGTTCAGCCGGAAGGGCCCGTAGGAGACGCGGATCAGCCGGTTCACCGTCAGCCCGATATGGGTCATCGCGCGGCGGATCTCGCGGTTCTTGCCCTCACGGATGCCGATGGTCAGCCAGGCATTCGCGCCCTGATGGCGGTCGATCTTGACCTCCATCGCCTGGAAACGCTCACCGTCGATGGTGATGCCCTTCCTCAGGGGTTCGATCTCGGGCTCGGTCGGGTTGCCCTTGACCCGCACGCGGTACTTGCGCAACCAGCCGGTCGAGGGCAGCTCCAGCCGCCGTTTGAGGCCGCCATCATTGGTCAAGAGCAAAAGCCCTTCGGAGTTGAGGTCCAACCGCCCGACCGACATCACCCGGGGCATATCCTCGGGCAGATGGTCGAACACCGTGTCCCGCCCCTTTTCGTCCGAGGCTGAGGTCACCAACCCCTCAGGCTTGTAGTACAGCCACAGACGCGGCGGTTCGGGGGTGCCGACGGGTTCGCCCCGGACGGTGATCCGATCCGTGGCGGTCACGTTCAGCGCGGGCGAGGTGATGACCTTGCCGTTCACCGCCACTTCGCCCAGTTCGATCATCCGCTCCGCCTCACGGCGGGAGGCGATGCCGGCGCGCGACAGCACCTTGGCAATCCGCTCGCCCTCCGGGGCGGTGCTGCCACCTTGGTCCGCGGGGGCTTTGGGCTTTTCTTTTCCGGCCATGGACTTCATCCTTCAGGCCAGGTTGGCCGAAGGGCGCAGGATATTGAACCCGGCATGAAAGAGCAACGCGAAGGCATCCGGTCCTACATGACGCTCGCGCTGGAGGAGGCGCGGGCGGCAGCCGTGCGCGGTGAGGTGCCGGTGGGCGCGGTGATCGTCACGGGCGGGGCGGTCGTGGCACGGGCGGGCAACCGGACGCGGGAGTTGTGCGATCCGACTGCGCATGCCGAGGTGCTGGCGATCCGTGCCGCCTGTGCAGCGGCGGGGACGGAGCGGTTGGGGGGCCACGATCTTTACGTCACGCTGGAACCCTGCCCGATGTGCGCCGCCGCGATATCGGCCGCGCGGATCGGGCGGCTGTACTACGGTGCGGCGGATCCCAAGTCAGGCGGGGTGGCGGTGGGGGCAAAGGTCTTCAGCCATCCGCAATGCCACCATGTGCCCGAGGTCTATGACGGGATCGGCGCGGGCGAGGCGGAGGCGTTGTTGAAAGCGTTCTTTCAGGGCAGGCGGTAGGCGATGTGGGACGCGGTTGATGCCTATTGTGAGCGGACCTCGCCCGCCTATTGGGCCGAGCCGGTCAATGCTCTGACCAACCTTGCGTTTCTGCTGGCGGCTTTGGTGATGTGGCGGCGGACGGCGGGCCTGCCTTGGGGGCGGGCAATGTGCGTCGTGCTCGCGGCGATCGGGGTGGGGTCGTATCTGTTTCACACCCATGCCAACGGGCTGACGGCGGCGCTGGACGTGACGCCGATCCTGGGGTTCATCCTGGTCTATATCTTTGCCGCGACGCGGGACCTGCTTGGCCTTGGGTGGCGCTGGGCGGTGCGGGCGGTCGTGGCCTTCTTTCCCTATGCCGCTGTGATGGTGCCGCTGTTCGGGGCGGTGATGCCGTTCCTCGGCTCCTCCGCCGGATATGCGCCGATCCCGCTTCTGATCCTTGGCTATGCGGCGGCCTTGTGGCAACGGTCGCCTGCAACGGCGCGGGGCATGGCGCTGGGGGCTGGGCTTTTGTGTCTCAGTCTGACCGCCCGTACCCTCGACGGCCCCTTGTGCGAGGTGCTGCCCATGGGCACGCATTTTATGTGGCACATCCTGAATGGTGTCATGCTGGGGTGGATGATCGAGGTCTACCGGCGCCACCTCCTTGCGAAGGTCCCGGCCCCCGGCTAAACGGGGCGAAACCTGACAGGGGGGGCGCCATGGCCATTGATATCGACACCGCGCGGAAGGTTGCCAAGCTTGCCCGTATCCGGGTGGCAGAGGGTGATCTGCCGGCGCTGGCGGGCAAGCTGTCCGGTATCCTCGGCTTCATGGAGCAGCTGAACGAGGTGGATGTGACCGGGGTGGAGCCGATGACCTCGGTCACGCCGATGCGGCTGAAAAGCCGGGCGGATGTGGTGACGGATGGGGATATCCAGGGACAGGTCCTGAAGAACGCGCCCGATGCGCGCGAGGGGTTCTTTGCCGTTCCGAAGGTGGTGGAATGAGCGCGAACCAGTGGACCATCGCGACGGCGCGGGATGCCTTGCGCAAAGGCGAGATTTCGGCGGTCGACCTGACCATGTCGTGCCTCACAGCGATGGATGCGGGCGACGCGCTGAACGCCTTTGTCTGGAAGACGCCCGAGATTGCGCTCGATCAGGCCCGCGCCGCCGATGAGCGGTTGAAAGGACGCGAAGAGGCCCCGGCCATGTGCGGCATCCCGCTTGGGATCAAGGATTTGTTCTGCACCAAGGGGGTGCCGTCGCAAGCCGCCTCGAACATCCTGAGGGGCTTCAAACCGGAATACGAATCCACCGTCACCGCCCAGCTTTTCGGGGCGGGTGCGGTGATGCTCGGCAAGCTCAACATGGACGAATTCGCGATGGGCTCGTCGAACGAGACCTCATGCTACGGCAATGCGGTGAACCCGTGGCAGCGCAAGGGGTCGAACGTGCAGTTGACTCCGGGTGGGTCAAGCGGCGGGTCGGCGGCGGCGGTGGCGGCGGACCTGTGCCTTGCGGCGACCGGGACGGATACCGGCGGGTCGATCCGCCAGCCTGCGGCCTTTACCGGGATCGTCGGGATCAAGCCGACCTATGGCCGGGTCAGCCGCTGGGGGATCGTGGCCTTTGCCTCGTCGCTGGATCAGGCGGGGCCGATGACCAAGACCGTGCGCGATGCCGCGATCATGCTCGGGGCGATGGTGGGGCATGACCCGAAGGACTCGACCAGTGCAGACCTGCCCGTGCCGGATTTCGAGGCCGCCCTGACCGGCGACATTCGCGGCAAGGTGATCGGCATCCCGCGCGAATACCGGATGGACGGCATGCCGGAAGAGATCGAGGCGCTTTGGCAACAGGGCATCGCGATGCTGAAGGACGCCGGGGCCACGGTCCGCGACATCAGCTTGCCGCACACGAAATACGCGCTTCCCGCCTATTACGTCATCGCCCCGGCCGAGGCGTCATCGAACCTCGCCCGCTATGACGGGGTGCGCTACGGCCACCGGGCGGCATTGTCGGCGGGCGACAGCATTACCGACATGTATGAGAAAACCAGGGCCGAAGGGTTTGGCCCCGAAGTGCAGCGCCGGATCATGGTCGGGACCTATGTGCTGTCGGCCGGGTTCTACGACGCCTATTACAACCGCGCCCGCAAGGTGCGCGCGCTGATCAAGCGGGATTTCGAGACGGTGTTCGCCGCAGGTGTGGATGCGATCCTGACGCCCGCCACGCCCTCTGCCGCCTTCGGGCTGGGCGAGATGTCGGATGCCGACCCAATCCAGATGTATCTCAACGACATCTTCACCGTGACGGTGAACCTTGCCGGCCTGCCCGGCGTTGCAGTGCCGGTCGGGCTGGATGCCCAGGGTCTGCCGCTCGGCCTGCAACTGATCGGGCGCCCGTGGGAGGAAGCTGCGTTGCTGAATTGCGCGCATGTGCTGGAAAGCCGCGCGGGCTTTGTGGCCAAGGCGGAAAAATGGTGGTAGACATCGGCAAAAGAATAAGGGCTGAGGCAGAAATGATCCGCAAGACTATTGGCCGTGCCACCGCTGCGTCGCTTGCGTTGCTTTTGACGGTCGCCTGTACGCCGACGGGTCCGCAAGACGGCTCGGGCGTCGGCTTTTCGGATTACAACAGCTATATCCGTGGGTCAGCGCCGCCGCCGGTCGCCCCGGTCACGGGGGCCCCTGCGGGCGGCTTTGACCCGGCAGCAGCGGCAGCGGCGATCGATCAGGCCGAAGGGGTTGCGCCGCCGACTGGTCTGCAGCCGACCGATCTGCAGCCGACCGATCTGCAGCCGACGATCCTGGCCGAGGATCGCCCCCGCGACCTGCTTCCCGTCGGGATCAAGGAAGAATCGGGTGAGGTTGACGGCATCGCCGCAATCTCGGACGAACAGGACTTCGCGGCGGTGTCGGCCCGCGAGACCATCGAAAGCGACGCCGAACGCATTGCCCGCAACCGCGCCGAATATGTCACCGTGCAGCCCGGCGAACTGCCGACGCGCCCCGGCGATACCGGGCCGAACATCGTCGAATTTGCCTTGGCCACAAGCCATGCGCCCGGCGTGCAGCTTTACAAGCGCAGCGGGCTTGGCCTGCGCGACCAGAACGCGGCTTGCGCCAAATACGCCTCGCCCGACAAGGCGCAGCAGGATTTCCTGTCCAAGGGCGGGCCAGAACGGGACCGGATGGGCGTTGACCCCGATGGCGACGGCTTTGCCTGCTCCTGGGACCCGCGCCCGTTCCGCACCGCATTGCAGTGACCCTGACCCACCCGTCGCCCAACTTTGGCGACCGGCGGGATGGGCTTCTGCCGGAGCTTGTGGTGCTGCATTACACCGCGATGGCCACCTGCGCCGAGGCGTTGGCCCGGCTGTGTGATCCCGAGGCCGAGGTTTCGGCGCATTACCTGATCGACCGCGATGGCACGGTTCTGTCCCTGGTGGATGAGGACGCGCGCGCCTGGCATGCCGGGGCAGGGTCGTGGCGGGGCGGGGGGGATTTGAATTCGCGTTCCATCGGGATCGAACTGGTGAACTCCGGGACTGAGCCCTTCGCGCAACCCCAGATGGTGGCGCTTGAGGGGCTGTTGCCGGGGATTCTTGGCCGCTGGGGCATTCCGCCCGTTGGCGTCATCGCCCACAGCGACCTGGCCCCGGACCGCAAGTCCGACCCCGGACCGCGGTTTGACTGGCAACGGCTCGCGCGGCTGGGGCTGTCGGTCTGGCCTGAGGGCGCTCTTTACCTTCCGCTTGCCCCCCCACCCCAACCCTCCCCCACGGGGGGGGAGGGAGGCACCCTGCCGCCGACGGTGGGTCCTGCGACCGGGTTCCTGGCCGATTTGCGCGCTTTCGGCTACCCTGATCTGCCGCTTGAGCCGTTGCTGAACGCCTTCCGGCTGCGCTTTCGACCCTGGGCCAGCGGCCCCCTCGACGCCACCGACGCCGTCTTGGCCGCCGACCTCGCGCGTCGCTTTGCGGTTGACGGCGTGCCTTTGCGCGCCTAACCCCACCCTCGCGCGGAGGGCTGGATGATCGCGGGGTCGCAAGGTCTCGAGGAAAGTCCGGACTCCCGTTGGCAAGGGTGCCGGGTAACGCCCGGCGGGGGTAACCCCAGGGAAAGCGCCACAGAGAAGAGACTGCCCTTGCCGCGAACGGAGGTTCGCCTTCGCAAGCGTCAAGGGTAACGGTGAAACGGTGGGGTAAAAGCCCACCGCGGGACTGGCAACAGGACCGGCACGGCAAGCCCCACCCGGAGCAACGCCAAATAGGGGCCTCGCGGCAGGACTGGTCCCGGAAACGGGATACCGCTCGCCAGGGACGCCAACGCCCGAGAGGCCCGGGTTGGCAGCTTGACCGCCGTGGTGACACGGTTGGCAGAGGAATGGTCATCCAGCCCCGGATCACGGTCCGGGGGGGACAGAATCCGGCTTACAGGCTCTCCGCGCATCTCAGACCTTGAAGGGCCACCGGCCCGGCCCAAGAATTTTCGGCGAAAATTCCTGGGCACCCCGGCGGTGCGCTTTCGCGGTTGACACCGCCGGGGACGCGGCTAAAAGGCAGGCTTCAAGATTTTCACCGGGCCCTGCGGCGTCCGGCTGCAGGAGAGACGACCATGGCGAAGCCAGCCACAATCAAGATCCGCCTGAACTCGACCGCTGGCACCGGCCACTTCTACGTGACCAAGAAGAACGCCCGGACCATGACGGAAAAGATGACGATCAAGAAATACGATCCCGTCAAGCGTGAGCATGTCGAATACAAGGAAGGCAAGATCAAGTAGGATCCTGCCGTTTCGGTTGTTTCGGGCCGTCCCTGCAAGGGGCGGCCCTTTTCTTTTGCGCCGGTTCGTAAGATGCTGCGGCATGGGCACCACCCTTACCCTGCGCCTCGCCGTGCCTGCGGATCTTTCTGC
>NCDS01000022.1:27965-58158 GCA_002280315.1 Rhodobacterales bacterium 32-66-7
GGCACCCTGCTTGCCGCCGGGGGGTGGAGCAGGATGACAGGGCGTCGCACCAGCCTGAGCGATACCGGTGCCGTCCGGCACGTCGCGACCGACCCCGCCGTGGCGCGGCAGGGCGTGGGACGCGCGCTGATGACCCGGGTGATGGAGGATGCGCGCGACGCAGGTGTCTTGTGGTTCGATTGCCTGTCGACCCGGACAGCCGTGCCGTTCTACCGCTCCCTCGGGTTTCGCACGCTCTATCCGACCGATATCCCGCTTGCGCCCGGCATCGTGTTCCCCGCCGTCCGGATGATCGCCGACCTGTCGCGGATCTAGGATGCACCATGAAGAAGGGCCGGTCTTTCGACCGGCCCTTTTGCATCGCGCTGAAGCCTGGCTTATTCGCGGTTGCCGAGGAATTGCAGCAGAAACATGAACATGTTGATGAAGTTCAGGTACAGGTTCAGGGCACCCATGATCGCGGACTTGCCCAGCCACTCCTGATCCATCGCCTGCGCATGCTCAAGATAGCTGTTCTTGATGTTCTGCGTGTCGAACGCGGTCAGGCCGGCGAAGATCAGCAGGCCGATCACCGAAATCGCGAAGGCCAGCATCCCCGAGCCGAGGAAGATGTTCACGATCGATGCGACGATCAGACCGACCAGACCCATGATCAGGAAGGCCCCCATCCCGCTCAGGTCGCGCTTGGTGGTATAGCCGTAAAGCGACAGGCTGGCGAAGGCGATTGCCGTGACGAGGAAGGTCTGCGCGATCGACACGCCGGTGAAGGCCTTGAAGATCCAGGCGATCGACAGGCCCATCGCAGCGGCGAAAGCGTAGAAGAACAGCTGCGCCGCAGCCGCCGACATCCGGTTGATCAGCGCGCCGAAAGCAAAGACCATGCCCAGGGGCAGGAACATCGCCACCCAGCCCAGGATCGTCATCTGACCCGTGGTGGTGTCGCGGAAGATCGACAGAAGCTCGTTCGAGGTGCCGACACCCCATGCGACCGCACCCGTCACCACCATCGCCACGGACATCAGCCCGTAGACCTTGTTCATATGGGCGCGAAGCCCTTCGTGAATCTGCACGCCGGCGTTGACGCCAACACTGCGGATCGTATCGTATTGTGCCATTGAAGCCTCCGATGTTGTCCCTAAGGGCAACGCCGGGGGACCGGCGTAACCTCATGCCCGCAATATTGGCAGGGTCAGGAGGTATTTCAAGCGGTACGGGCTCCGAAAACCGCCGGAAAATTCGGCCCTTCAGCCGCGCCAGTGCAGCGGGGCGTCCCAGAGGGGGCGGCGCGCCTCGGCCACAGCCTCGGCGCGGGTCAGGCCGATGTCGGAAAGCAAGCGATCATCCAGCCGCCGAAGCGCCCGACGCGACCGCGCCGCCGCCAGAAACAGCCAGATCGAAGGCAGCCAGCGGGTCGGCTTGCGACCCGAAACCGACCGGGAGGGGGCAGGCATGCATGTGGCCATGACGACGATCCTTTCATCGGTGCGTGTGATGCGGGTTTGGCCAGGCATCAACAGGCTTGATGTATGGCGCATGTTGAAGCATCATGGAAACGAATGCTTGTGGACGTGTCCAGCAGGATTTGTGATATGCCGCGTAACCTCGACCTGACCGCCGTCCGTTCCTTTGTCACCGTTGCCGATGTCGGCGGGGTGACGCGGGCTGCCGGTTACCTCAACCTCACGCAATCGGCCGTCTCGATGCAGATCAAGCGGCTGGAAGAGGCGCTGGGGTTGCAACTGTTCCTGCGGGCGGCACGCAAGCTTGCGCTGTCACCCGAGGGCGAGCAGCTCTTGTCCTATGGCCGCCGGATGCTGGCGTTGAATGATGAGGCGCTGTCGCGCTTCACCTCCACCTCGTGCGAGGGCGAGATCCGGCTTGGGGTGCCGCATGACGTGGTCTATCCGGCGATTCCGGGCATCCTGAAGCGGATGTCGCAGGCCTATCCGGGGTTGCGGATCAACCTGGTGTCGTCATTCACGATGCTGATCAAGGAAGAGTTCGGTCGTGGCGGGTTCGATGTGATCCTGACGACGGAAGAGGCACCGGATGCCGGGGCCGAAGTGCTTGGCTCGCGCCCGCTGGTCTGGGTCGGCGGACCAGAGGGGCGGGCCTGGCAGCAGCGGCCCTTGCGCCTGGGGACCGGCGGCGAAAGCGAAACGGCAGTTGAGGCGA
Organism: Rhodobacterales bacterium 32-66-7; assembly: GCA_002280315.1. GTDB lineage: Bacteria > Pseudomonadota > Alphaproteobacteria > Rhodobacterales > Rhodobacteraceae > Tabrizicola. Next base: position 30,141 of record NCDS01000022.1, read on the forward strand.
CCGTCGCCGCCGATCTGGCCGTGACCGCGCGGATGTTGGGCGGCCTGCCCGCCGATACGGTGATGCTGCCTGCCGACAGTGGTTTGCCGGCCCTGGGCGAGATGAAGCTCGCGCTCTACCACTCCCCCCGCCGCAAGGATGAGGCGATGGGCATGCTTCTGGCCGAGATGCGGCTGGCCTATTCCTGCTAGGCGACCTGGGCGACGCGGATCACCACCTTGCCCTGCGCCTTTCGGTCGCGCAGCAGGGCCAGACCTTCGGGAAAGCGCTCGAACGGCCGCACTTGGCCGACATGGGGGCGCACGGCGCCATCGGTCCACCAGCGCAGAACCTCGGCCAGGCTCGCGGTCACCTGGTCCGGCGCCTGGGTCTGGTAGCCGCCGAACCAGAAGCCGATGACGGTCAGGTTCTTGACCAGAAGGATGTTCGCCGGCACCTGCGGCACCTGGCCCGAAGCAAAGCCGATCGCAACAAGCCGCCCATCGGGGCGCGTCGCGCGCAAGGCAGCGTCGAAAGCCGGACCGCCGACCGCGTCGAACAGCACGTCAATGCCGCCCTCGGCCCGGAGACGATCTTTGAGACCGGGGTCATCACTGTCGATCAGCACCTCGGCCCCGGCGTCCCGGGCCAGCGCCAGACGCTCCCGCCCCCGGGCCGAGGCGATGACCCGCGCGCCAAGCCGCTTGCCAACCTCGACCGCCGCCAGACCAACGCCGCCGGCCGCGCCGGTGACGAACAGCGTCTCGCCAGGCTGAAGCCGGGCCTTGTAGGTCAAGCCCAGATGCGCGGTCCCGTAAACAATCGGCAGGGCAGCGGCGACATCGAAGCCCATGCCGGGGGGAATCGGGATCAGACGGCTGGCGGGCAGGCAGACCCGCTCGGCCAGCGCGCCATGGCCGCAGACGGCGAGCACGGGACTGCCCACCGCCGGGCCAGGGGTGTCTGGCCCCAGCGCCTCGACCACGCCCGCAACCTCCATTCCCGGAACGAAGGGCAGGGGCGGGCGCACCTGATAGGTGCCGTCCAGCATCAGCATGTCGGCGAAGTTGAGCCCTGCCGACACCACAGCTATCCGAACCTCGCCCGCACCCGGATCGGGCATGTCAGTGTCCCGCAGGATCGGCGGCGCGCCAAGCCCTTCGACTGTCCAGCATCGCATGCGTCACGCCCCCTGTCCCTTCGACCGAATTCTGCCAGCATGATGTGTGCAGGGTGCAGTCTTTGGCAATCCAGCCGCGCCGCCCCTCGCAAACTGCAACAAGTTTAGACATACGTTGCATTTTGCAATGCGAAATGGAAAGCACGTCAAAGGCGAGCGATTCGTGGCCGTCACGACCGGATGTTGATTGGGGAAACAATCTCACGACGATTTCGACAAATGTATAATTTGTCCTGTCGAAACGGGCCGGTTGAGGTGCGTCAAAAGTTTTCCCCCGGAAAACATCCCCGTCGCAAGGCTCTGGCACGATTTTTGCTTGTATGTCGGCAGGGGACAGTACCTTCAAGCCGGAGTGAAGAATGAAACATCCAGTTGACGCCCATGTCGGCAAGCGCATCCGCCACCGCCGTTGGATGGTGGGCATGACGCAGCAGCAGCTTGCCGACAAGGTGGGCATCAAGTTCCAGCAGATCCAGAAGTATGAGACCGGGATGAACCGGGTCAGCGCGTCGCGGCTTTGGGATGTTGCCGACACGCTGGGCGTTTCGATCGCCTTCTTCTTCGAAGGTCTGGCCGACACCAAGACCAGCGGCGACCTTGGGGACATGATGGCCGACAAGGAAGCGCTGGAGCTCGTGCGGTCGTATTACTCCATCCCCGAGGCGCAGCGCCGCCGGTTGTTCGACCTCGCACGGGTTCTGTCCGACGCAGCCTGACCCCGGGAGGCGCCGGGAACTTGACCGGGAACTTGACCGGGAACTTGACCCCTGCCTTGCAAGCCATTACCGGCTGCATGGCAGGCCGCCATGCCCTCCTGCGGACAGAACAGGACAGGTCATGCGGGTCTCGGACGCTCTTGCCACGGAACTGATCGCGACTGCGCATGAACTGGCGGATGTGGCGCGGGTCGCGACGCTGTCGTATTTCCGCAGTCGCGACCTTGCTGCCGACAGCAAGGAAACCGCGCGCTTTGACCCGGTCACGGCTGCCGACCGTCTGTCCGAAGAACGGATGCGCGCCGTCCTTGCCCGCCGCCGCCCGGACGACGCCATCCTTGGCGAAGAGTTTGGCCAGAAGCCCGGCACGACCGGCCTGACCTGGGTGCTTGACCCGATCGATGGCACGCGCGGCTATCTGTCCGGGACGCCGACCTGGGGGGTCCTGATCTCGGTCCGCGATGCTGTCGGGCCGCTTTATGGCCTCATCGACCAACCCTATATCGGTGAGCGGTTCGAGGGCGGGTTGGGCCAAAGTGTGGTGACAGGACCCCAAGGCACATTGCCGCTTGGCGTACGCCGCCCGCGCCCCTTGGCCGAAGCGATCCTTTTCACCACCTTTCCCGAGGTCGGAACCGAGGCCGAAGGTGCCGCCTTCCGCCGGGTCGCTGCCGGGGCCAGGCTGGTGCGCTACGGCACCGATTGCTACGCCTATGCCCTGATTGCCGCCGGGCAGATCGACCTGGTGATCGAGGCGGGTTTGCAGGCCTATGACGTGCAGGCCCCGATTGCGGTGATCGAGGCGGCGGGGGGTCTGGTGACCGACTGGCAGGGCCGTCCCGTGCTCGAGGGCGGTCAGGTCCTGGCCGCTGCCAATCGCACGGTGCATGCCGAGGCGATGGCGCTTCTGAACCGCTAGACGGACCGCCGGGACCCGTTGCAGAGCCGCGCCGCAGTCGGCTAGGCTGGGCTGGCTGGTCCGTGTCCTTCTCCCTTCTGACGGTCGGCAGGGGTTTCCTTTGAAACCGAAGGGTGCTGACAGGTGCCCCGATGCAAGACCTTCTGATCCGCAATGCCGATGTGGTGGTGACGATGAACCCCGCGCGGCAAGAGCTGCGGGGCACGGACATCCATCTGCGGGGCGGGGTCATCGTGGCGCTGGGCGCGGGCCTGGTCGTGCCGGGCGCCCGGGTGATCGAGGCCGGGGGCAGGGTGGTGACCCCCGGCCTGATTAACACGCACCATCACCTCTACCAGACCCTGACCCGCGCGGTGCCGGGCGGGCAGGATGCACTGCTGTTCGGCTGGCTCAAGACGCTCTACCCGATCTGGGCGCGCTTCGGCCCAGGGGAGATGTTCACCTCGGCCCAGGTCGGGCTGGCGGAACTGGCGCTCTCGGGTTGCACGCTGACCTCGGACCATCTCTATCTTTACCCCAACGGCGCGCGGCTGGACGATACGATCCATGCCGCGACCGAAATTGGCCTGCGGTTTCACCCGACCCGAGGGGCGATGAGCATCGGCGAAAGCGCCGGAGGCCTGCCGCCCGACAGCCTGGTCGAGGGTGAGGCTGCGATCCTGAACGACATGATCCGGGTGGTGGACGCCTTCCACGACCCCCGGCCCGGCGCGATGGTCCGGGTGGGTCTGGCACCCTGTTCGCCGTTTTCGGTCTCGCGCGAGTTGATGCGCGACACCGCTTCGCTCGCGCGTGACAAGGGGGTGATGCTGCACACCCATCTGGCCGAGAATGACGAGGATGTCGCCTGGTCCCTCGCCCGGTTCGGCTGCCGTCCGGGGCAGTATGCCGAAGATCTTGGCTGGACCGGGCCGGATGTCTGGCACGCGCATTGCGTCAAGCTCGATGGTTCGGAAATCGATCTTTTCGCCCAGACGGGGACCGGGGTGGCGCATTGCCCCTGTTCGAATTGTCGCCTTGGCTCGGGCATCGCACCGGTGCGGGCGATGCGGGATGCGGGGGTGAAGATCGGTCTTGGCGTCGATGGATCAGCCTCCAACGACGCGGGCAATCTGATCGGCGAGGCGCGGATGGCGACGCTTCTGCAACGGGTCGCACACGGGGCCGACGCAATAAGCGCGCGCGAGGCGTTGGAGATTGCCACCCTGGGCGGGGCGAGGGTTCTGGGCCGCGATGACCTTGGCTCGATCGAGCCGGGCAAGCGCGCCGATCTTGCGATCTGGGATCTTGGCGGGGTGGAGGCTGCAGGGGCCTGGGACCCGGTCGCCGCCCTGGTGCTGTGCGGCCCGACCCGGGTGCAGGACCTGATCGTCGAGGGGCGTGAGGTGGTGCGGGATGGCCAGCTTCTGACCGTCGATCTGCCGATGCTGATCGAACGGCAGAACCAACTGGCACGGAAGCTGGCCGGCTGACCCTAGCAGGGGTGCCGGGCTTGCGGTAAAGGTCGCGCAAGGAGACCCCGATGGACCACAACTTCGAAGCCCAGCGCCGTGAGACCTTTGACACCTTCAAGCAGTCGAAGGGCGTCAAGCTGCCGAAAGAGGCGGTGGTCGAATACGCGTTCTTCATCGAGGAACTGGATGCCAGCTGGCCCGCGCTGGAACGCGCCCTGCGGCTGGAAGGCTTCCGGACCAGGCGCGAAAAGGATGGTGAGACGCTGATCGCCGCCATCGGGCCGATCCCCGTCACGGCCGAGGATATCTGGCACCACGAACGCATCGCGACCTCGATCGCGCTGAAGCATGATTTCTATCCCGACGGCTGGGAACTGGCCGACTAACCCAGCCTCGGGCGCCTAAAAATTTTCGACGAAAATTTTTAGGTCACAACCGGTTTGCCGTTGACCCAGACCGCCGCCACGGCGCGGTCATCGCCCAGCATGATCGTGGGAAACAGCGCCTGCCACAGACCCTCTGCCCGGGCCGCTGCCTGCGCGATGGCGGGGGTGGAGGCGAGGTCGATCACCACCAGATCCGCCTCCATCCCCGGGGCGATGTTGCCGATCCGGTCCTCTGCCCGCAGCGCGCGGGCGGAGCCTTGGGTTGCAAGCCACCAAAGCTGTGCAGGGTGCAGGGACCGTCCGCGCAGTTGCGCCACCTCATAGGCCGCCGCCATGGTGCGGAGCATGGAAAAGCTGGAGCCGCCGCCGGTGTCGGTCGCAAGCCCGACCCGCAAGGACTGGGCAAGGCCGATGTCGAACAGGCCCGAGCCGATGAAGGTGTTCGAGGTCGGGCAATGCACCAGGCTCGCCCCCGCCTCAACCAGCCGGGCCTTTTCACGGTCGGTCAGGTGGATGGCATGGCCAAAGACCGCGCCTTCGCGCACAAGGCCCTGCGCCTCATAGGTGTCAAGATAGTCGCGGGACTGGGGGAAGAGGTCGCGGACCCAGGCGATCTCGTCGATCTGCTCGGAAAGGTGGGTCTGCATCAGACAATCGGGATACTCCCGCCACAGGGCCCCAAGCGCCGCCAGCTGTTCGGGGGTGGAGGTGGGCGAAAACCGGGGCGTGATGACATAGGACAGCCGGTCGACCCCATGCCAGTTCGCCAGCAACCGCTTGCTGTCGTCATAGGCCGATTGCGCCGTGTCGCGCAGCCCGTCGGGGGCGTTCCGGTCCATGCAGGTTTTCCCGGCAAAAACCCGCATCCCGCGCGCCTGAGCGGCGGTGAAGATTGCGTCCACGCTTTCCGGATGGATCGTGGCATAGCTGCAAACCGTCGTCGTGCCGCGCTGCAGGACCAGATCAAGGTAGCGGTCGGCAATCTGGTCGGCATAGGCGCGGTCGGCAAACCGCATCTCTTCCGGGAAGGTGTAGGTGTTCAGCCAGTCGATCAGCCGTTTTCCCCATGACGCGATGATGGCGGTCTGCGGATAATGGACATGCGCGTCGATGAACCCGGCCGAGATCAGCTTTTGCCCGTAGTCATGGACCCGCGCGCCGGGGTGCTCGCGCCGCAGCGTCGTCCCGTCCCCCACGGCCAGAATGCGGCCAGCCCCGACCAGCACGCCGCCCTGCGACAGGGTCTCGGCGGCATGAAGGGTGTCGAAAGGATCGCCGGTGAACCGGATCACCTGCCCAAGGAGTAGATCAGCCATGCCCAGTTGCCCCCTGCCGTCTGCCGATAACCTACGGGCTTTGTCGGGCGGGGTAAATTTGCCTTTCGCCCTGTTGCAGAGAAAGCGCTTTCGGTAAGGTCCCGGGCATCGGTGCAAGGTTCTGGGGGGCAGCATGGCGGATCATCTGGCGGACCCCGACGAGGATGTCCTTGATCAGGATCGGATCGAGGCGGTGCTGCAGGCGGTCGCGGCCGGGGACTCTGCCGCCATCGACGCCCTTCTTGACCCCTTGCATGCCGCCGATATCGCCGACCTTCTCGAACAGATCGGCGGGCCGGACCGGCGCGCGCTGATCCGGCTTTGGTCGCATGAGATCGACGGCGAGATCCTCTCGGAAATCTCGGACGCGATCCGGGAAGAGGTGATCGAAAGCCTGCCGCGCGACGTCTTGGCCGAGGCGGTGCGCGATCTGGAAACCGACGATGTCGTCGACATTCTGGAAGACCTCGACGCACCGCAACAGGGCATGATCCTGGCCGCGCTGACCGAAGCCGACCGGGTGGCCGTCGAACAGGCGATGGCCTATCCCGAATACTCCGCCGGGCGTCTGATGCAGCGCGAAACGGTGGTTGCCCCCGAACACTGGACGGTGGGGGAGGCAATCGACTTTCTGCGCGTGGCAGACCCGTTGCCGGACCAGTTCTACCACGTGATCCTCGTCAACCCGCGCATGCAGCCGGTGGGCTATGCCACGCTGGGGCGCATCCTGTCCTCGGGCCGCGAGGTGCCGTTGCGCGATATCGTCGAGGCCAGTTTCCGCACCATCGAGGCGACCGATCCGGAGGCCGACGTGGCCTATATCTTCAACCAGTATCACCTGATCTCTTGCCCGGTGGTGGACGCGGCCGGGCGGCTGGTTGGCGTCATCACCATCGACGATGCGATGAACGTGCTGGATGAGGAACACGCCGAGGATATGCTCCGCCTCGCCGGGGTCGGGGATGAGGCGAGCGTGTCGGACAACGCCTTCAAGACGATGAAGCAGCGCTTGCCCTGGCTGGTGGTGAACCTTTTCACGGCGTCCTTGTCGGTTGCGGCGCTGATGCCCATCGTCGCCTCGACCGGGGGAATCGCCGGGACGCAATCGCTGGCGGTGGCGGTCCGGGCGCTGGCGACGCGCGACCTGACCGCCGCCAACGCCCGCCGGGTGATCTGGCGTGAGCTTGGGGCCGGGGTGCTGAACGGGCTTGGCCTCGCGCTGATCCTGGGACTTGCCGCCTGGGGCATCTTCGGCGACTGGAAGCTTGGGCTGGTCCTGGGGATGGCGATGATCGTCAACCAGATCGTCGCGGCGCTGGGCGGCGTTCTCGTGCCCTTGACGCTGGAGCGGTCGGGCCTCGACCCCGCGCTGGCCAGCGGGACCTTCGTGACGACCCTGACCGATGTGATGGGGTTCTTTGCGTTTCTGGGCCTCGCCACGGTGCTGCTGATATGAACGATATCAAGGGTCTCGCACGGGAAGCGGCCTTTGCGGCGCGCAAGCTTGCCTTTGCCCAGGGGCAGGGGCAGGCGGCTCAGTTTCTGACCGGGTTTCTGGCCGACCATCGTGGCAAGGTCCTGTCGGGCTACATGCCGATGCGGACGGAAATTGACCCCCTCCCCGCGATGGCGGCGCATCGGGGGACGGTCGGGGTGCCGGTGATCATGGGGAAAGCCACGCCGCTGCGCTTCCGCGCATGGTCACCGGGCTCCCCCATGGTCGAAGGTGCGTTCAAGGCGATGATCCCCGAAGCCGGGGATTGGGTCGTGCCCGAGGTGCTGATCGTGCCCCTTCTGGCCTTCGACGCGCGGGGCTACCGTTTGGGCTATGGCGGCGGGTTCTATGACCGCACGCTGGAAGGGCTTCGGGCGAAGGGGCCGGTTCTTGCCGTTGGCTATGCCTTTTCGGCGCAAGAGGTGGCCGAGGTGCCGATCGACGCCACCGACCAGCGGCTGGATGCCGTGGTGACGGAACAGGGCGTGCGGCTTTTTCGCTAGAAGTCGCGGCGGCGGCGGATCAGCGGCACGTTCGACCGTGACGCCAGGAACTGCGTTTCGGGATGCGGCGGATGGCCATCGGTCCGTCTCCAGTAGGCCTCCGCGCCCCGTCGGACCCAGACCGGCAGCGTCAGCACAAGCCCCGCGATGAACCCGCCCGCATGCGCCCAATAGGCCACCCCGCCGCTGTCGCTGGGGGTGTTCAGCCCGGAAAAGATCTGGATCGCGAACCAAAGGCCAAGGATGATCCAGGCAGGCAGCGCGAAGATCCGGAAGAAGACCAGAAAGATGAACAGCACATCGACCTTGGCGCGGGGAAAGAGGAGGAGATACCCCCCCATCACCCCGGCAATCGCCCCCGACGCGCCGACCATCGGGACGACCGACGAAAGATCCGCCACCGCCTGCAACCCCGCCGCCGCCACCCCCCCGGCCAGATAGAAGCCAAGGAACCCGAAAGGTCCCATCTCCTCTTCCAGATTGTCGCCGAAGATCCACAGAAACAGCATGTTGCCCGCCAGATGCATCCAGCCGCCATGCAGGAACATCGAGGTGACGACCGTCTCATACCCCTCACCCGCCATGACGCGGGCGGGGATGAAACCCCAGGTGCTAAAGAAGCGGTTCAGCTCCAGATCAGTCGCCGCCGGGAAATAGCCAAGGAACACCAGAATGTTGACCGCGACCAGCGCGATGGTGACAAACGGTGTCTTGCCGGATGGGTTGTGGTCGCGGATCGGAAACATGGGGCGAAGGGTTTCCGATCCGCTGGCCAGCGTCAAGCGCCAGCGCTTGCCAGAAGCTGGGCATTGCCACCCGAGGCGGTGGTGTCGATGCAAAGGTGCCGCTCCAACCAGGCGTGGCCAAGGTCCGGGGCGGCGATCAGGGGCAGGATCGGGCCGGGTCGGGTGGCAAGGGCTGCGGCGTGGGCCCGGCCTTGAGCCTCGTCGCCCCACCACAGCGCCCCGGCAAAACCGGAAAGGGTGGCAAGGGCTTTTGGGGGCAGACCCGGAACCTCAACTGCATGACCGCCAAGGGCCTCCACCGCCTTGGCCTGCTGACGGGCGGTCTCGGCTCCCGGGCCAAGGCACAGAAGCGGCGCGCGGCGGGTCAGGGTCAGGCGGTTCGATTCGCCGGTCGGGCCGGGCAGGTCAAGCGACTGGCCAATGGGCTTTGGCTTTGATTCGGCAAGAGCACGGCTTGCCATCTCAACCGTCGTCTGCGTCGCATCGGCCACGGCCACGGCCACGGCCCCTGGCACCGGCGCAGAGGTGAACCGCGCGAGGTAATGCGGCCCGCCCGCCTTTGGTCCGGTGCCCGACAGCCCCTCACCCCCGAAGGGCTGGCTGCCGACCACCGCGCCGATCTGGTTGCGGTTGACGTAGATGTTGCCGACGGGAAGCTTTTCGACCACCCGCTGGACCAGCCTGTCGATCCGGCTGTGGAGGCCGAAGGTCAGCCCGTAGCCGGTGGCGCTGATGCTGGCCAGGACGGCGTCGATCTCGTCGGCCTTGAAACGGGCAATGTGAAGGACGGGGCCGAAGATCTCCCTTGGCATGTCGGCGATGCCCCCGACCGACAGCACGGTCGGCGCGATGAAGGTGCCTGCGGGGGCGGCGAGGTCCTTCAGGACCCGGCCCTCGGCACGGGCGGCGGCGATGTACTCCGCAATCCCGCGCTTTGCCCCGGCGTCGATCACCGGCCCGATATCGGTCGCCATGAGCCAGGGGTCGCCCAAGGCAAGCTCATCCATCGCGCCGAACAGCATTTCGGTGATCGTGTCGGCGACATCCTCCTGCACATACAGGCACCGCAGGGCCGAGCAGCGCTGCCCCGCCGACTGGAACGCCGAGGAAAGGATATCCCGCACCGCCTGTTCCGGCAGGGCGGTGCTGTCGACCAGCATGGCGTTCAGCCCGCCGGTTTCCGCGATCAGGGGCGCGGTGGGCGACAGGTGCTGCGCCATGCTGCGGCGGATCGTCAGGGCTGTCGCGGTCGATCCGGTAAACGCCACCCCCGCGACACGGGCGTCAGCGGTCAGCGCCGCCCCGATCGTCCCGTCGCCGGGAAGAAACTGGAGCGCGGTCGCAGGCACCCCGGCGGCCAGAAGATGCTCGATGGCGAGGGCTGCAATCAACGGCGTCTGGTCCGCCGGTTTCGCCACGACCGCGTTACCGGCGGCCAAGGCAGCGCCGATCTGGCCCAGAAAGATCGCCAGCGGAAAGTTCCACGGGCTGATGCAGGCAAAGATCCCCCGCGCCGGGTTGGCCAGCGTCTCGGTCCCATCGGCGTAATAGCGCAGGAAATCCACCGCCTCGCGCAGTTCGGCAATGCAATCTGGCAGGGTCTTCCCGGCCTCGCGCGCCAGAAGCGCGAAGATGCGGCCGAAGTCATCCTCCAGCCGGTCGGCGGCGCGCCGCAGGATCGTGACGCGGTCGGCTGGCGTGGCGGTCCACGGCTTGGCAAGGCGGAGGGCGGTGTCGATGTCAGGCGGGGCGGGAGGGGTGACACCTCGGCCGGCACAGTCTCATCGACGATCTGGTTCACGAAGCTGGAGTTGGCACCGTTCTCCAGCAAGCGGCGGACAAGGTAGGCGAGCAGGTCACGATGCGCCCCGACCGGGGCATAGATCCGGCAGCGCGTGGCGTGATCCGCCTTCACGATCTCATGCAGCCGTTCGCCCATGCCGTGCAGCCGCTGGAATTCGTAGGCGGTGGCGGGCACCCCCATCTCGGCGGCGATATGCAGGATGGCGGCGACGGTATGGGCGTTGTGGGTGGCAAACTGCGGATAGATCCGGTCGGTCAGCGCCAGAAGCTTGCGAGCCTGTGCGATGTAGCTGACATCGGTCGCCTCCTTGGCGGTGAAGACCGGGAAGTCGGCCAGCCCAAGGACCTGCGCGCGCTTGATCTCACTGTCCCAATAGGCGCCCTTCACCAGGCGGATCATGATCTTGCGATCAAGGCCGGTGGCAAGCGCATGCAGCCAGTCGATCACCGCCCCCGCGCGGCGACCATAGGCCTGCACCACGACGCCGAACCCGTCCCAGCCCGCCAGCGACGGGTCCGACAGGGTGGCCTCGATCACCTCAAGCGACAGCAGCAGACGGTCGGCCTCTTCCGCGTCGATGTTGAAACCGACCCCGGCTGCCTTGGCCAGACCCGCCAGCGCACGGACGCGGGGGACCAGTTCCGCCATCACCCGGTCGCGTTTCGCCACCTCATAGCGCGGGTGCAGCGCCGAGAGCTTGACCGAAATGCCGGGATTGGCGCGGATGTCCCGGCCCCTGGCGGCGCGGGCGATGGCGGTGATCGCCTGGGAATAGGCGAGGTGATAGCGGCGGGCATCGCCTTCGGTGCGCGCGGCTTCGCCCAGCATGTCGTAGCTGTAGGTGTAGCCCTTCGCCTCCAGTTCCCGCGCGCGGTCCATTGCGCGATCGATGCTTTCGCCCAGAACGAAGGTCCGCCCCATCTCGCGCATCGCGCGGGCGACGGCGGTGCGGATCACCGGCTCGCCCAGACGCCGGACCGCGCCGTGCAACAGGCCGGCAATCCCGCCCTCACGGTCGTCCAGCACCTTGCCGGTCAGCATCAGCGCCCAGGTCGAGGCGTTGACCAAGGGCGACGCAGACTTGCCGAGATGGCGACCCCAGTCCGAGGGGGCGATCTTGTCTTCGATCAGCGCGTCCATCGTGTCGGCATCCGGCACACGAAGGAGAGCTTCGGCCAGACACATCAGCGCGACACCTTCGTCGGTCGACAGGCCGTATTCGGCCAGGAAGACCTCCATCAGGCCGGGACGGGCGCTTTTGCGGATGCGGGTCACCAGATCAGCGGCGGCGGAGACGATGCCTGCCCTTGCGGTGGGGGGCAGCGCCGCCGCGGCCAGATCGCGGCGCATAAGCGCAGGCTCGTCCGCCAGCGCGCCTTGGGCGATGATGGACCAGGCGGGGTAATTTTCCGGCATCGGCGGCTTCCTTGGCTTTTGGCCAGCATAGCGGGGAATGCGCAGGCTGTTTTCCCGAATGAACCCGGATATGCAGGCGGAGTGCCTTGAAACACCGGGACTCGCCATGCCAAGTGACCACATCGACCTTGACCGCTTCGACCGTGAGATCTTGCGGCTGGTTCAAACCGAAGGCCGGATTTCCACCGTCGATCTCGCGCGAAGGATCGGCCTGTCCAAATCACCGGCGCAAGCGCGGCTGAAACGGCTGGAGGCGGCGGGCGTGATCACCGGCTACCGGGCGATCCTTGACCCGATCCGCATCGGGCTTGCGCATGTCGCCTTTGTCGAGGTGCGGCTGTCGGACACGCGCGAGGCGGCGCTGACCGCCTTCAACCGCGCCGTCCTTGCGGTGCCAGAGGTGGAGCAGTGCCACATGATGGCCTCAAGCTTCGACTATCTTCTGAAAGTGCGCACTGCCGATATCCAGGCCTACCGCCGCGTGCTGGGCGAGGTGATCAGCGCCTTGCCACACGTCGCCTCAACCTCGACCTATGTCGCGATGGAGGCGGTGAAAGAGGTGTTCTGACCTATTCCTTCGGCTTTGCCGGCGAGATCGTGACCTTGGCGTTGCTCGACGCCACCGAAACCGCAGGTTTCGCAGCCTCTTTCTTCGGTTTCTTCACTTCCTTGCGCTTGTTCATGCCCTTGGCCATGATCGTCCTTTCCGCTGGTAAAGGTTGGTCGAGCCAGTCTAGCGGGCGGCGCGGGGTCATGCACGGGCTAAGTTTGGCGGGGAAGGTTCCTAGTCGCCCTGAAACCGCGACCGCGCTTTTTGCGGCTGGGCATCCAGCGGGCCGATCTGATGCAGCGCCTCGCGGACATCCTTGCGGACGGTCTGGGCAAATCGGTCGGACAGCGCTTCCGAGATTGCGCGCTGCCGGGCCGATCTGATGCGGCGGTCGGACTCCAGCGTCTCGGTCAACAGACGGATGAACACCTCGGCCCCCCGGTCAAGCCTGCCAGTCTCGGCCATCTGGACACAAAGGCCGTCCGTGGCGCGAAGCAAGGCGGTGTGACCGCGACTTTTCGGCTTTGATTGCATGGTTCCCCCCCAAAGCTGCTTAGCGAAGGCCCAGAAAGCTCAGGACCGCAACGACGACGACAACCGCCCCGATGATGTAGATCAGCTGGTTCATGGGCTTCATCCCTTCGCTCGCGGCCGGCCCGCAGATGTGACATTTCGGAAGTAGAACCCCGACAGCAGGGCAATCGTTCCCGCAAGGTCGATGAAGCGGCGCGGTCGGCCCCGACGCGCTTGCGCTGCCCCTTGACTTGGCGATCAGGTGGTGCCCGCGGCCGGATTTGAACCGGCAAGGCCTTTCAGCCGAGGGATTTTAAGTCCCCTGTGTCTACCGTTCCACCACGCGGGCCAAGGTCGGGTCGCGCCGTCCAGCATACCCGCTTTGGTCCGCGCGGAAAGGGGGGGGCGGCCGGCCTTTTGCTGCAGGGCAGCGAAGCGGCAATTGACTCATGGCTTTGCGGTTGACCATATGGTCGCTGAAAGCGCGCGGAGGGGGGAGTCAGCATGACGAAGGTGTATCCGACGGCCAGCGCCGCCCTGGAGGGCCTGTTGCGCGACGACATGCTGATCGCCGCCGGGGGCTTTGGCCTGTGTGGCATCCCGGAATTGCTGATCGGGGCGATCCGCGCCTCGGGCGTGAAGGGGCTGACGGTCGCCTCGAACAACGCGGGTGTCGATGGCTTTGGCCTTGGCCAGCTGCTGGAAACGCGGCAGGTGAAGAAGATGATCTCGTCCTACGTCGGCGAGAATGCCGAGTTCATGCGCCAGTACCTCAGCGGTGAGCTGGAGCTGGAGTTCAACCCCCAGGGCACCCTGGCCGAGCGGATGCGCGCGGGCGGCGCGGGCATGAAGGCCTGGAAGGCGGACCCGTCGGGGAACCTGATGTTCCGCAAGACCGCGCGCAACTTCAACGTCCCCGCCGCCACTTGTGGCCGCATTTGCGTGGCTGAGGTCGAGGAGATCGTGCCCCTGGGCAGCCTTGATCCGGACAAGATTCACCTGCCGGGCATCTATGTGCACCGCCTGTTGCAGGGCAGCCACGAAAAGCGGATCGAACAGCGCACCGTGCGCAAGCGGGAGGTGGCGTGATGGATAAGTTGGGCCCCTTCGCGTTCGTAATTTGGCAATTAGGCGCTCTTGCAACGTTCGTTAAACTCACGTTCCTTGATGACTACGTTTACACATGGTGGAACTGGATTGTCGCCATTCCAGTGAACGTGTTCCTTTCGGAAATCTGGCCGATTTATTGGCTGATACTTCGACCAATCTTCGGCGTAGAGGGGGCGTAAAGATGCCTTGGGACCGCAACCATATCGCCGCCCGCGCGGCGCAGGAACTGCAGGACGGCACCTATGTGAACCTTGGGATCGGCATCCCGACCCTGGTGTCGAACTACATCCCGGACGGCGTCAACGTGACCCTGCAGTCGGAGAACGGGATGCTTGGCATGGGTCCGTTCCCGTTTGAAGGGGAGGAGGACGCCGATCTGATCAACGCCGGCAAGCAGACGATCACCGAACTGCCGCAGACGGCCTATTTCGACTCTGCCACCAGTTTCGCGATGATCCGGGGCGGCAAGATCGCGATGGCGATCCTGGGCGCGATGGAGGTTTCCGAACAGGGTGACCTTGCGAACTGGATGATCCCCGGCAAGCTCGTCAAAGGGATGGGCGGCGCGATGGACCTGGTGGCGGGGGTGGGCCGCGTGGTCGTGGTGATGGACCACACCTCCAAGCATGGCGAGTCGAAGGTGCTGAAGGCTTGCACGCTTCCCCTCACCGGGAAGGCGGTGGTCAACCGGATCATTACCAATCTTGGCGTGCTGGATGTGGTGCCCGGCGGGCTGACGCTTGTCGAACTGGCCGATGGTGTGTCCGAAGCCGACCTTCGCGCCGCGACCGAGGCGACGATTCTCGGTTAGGCGCGGCAGGCGGTCAGGCGGGTGGCGTGGTGCCCGCCGCGATGGCGCGGAACACGCAAGGATCGGTGACCAGCAAGGGCGCCGTCTGGCACAGGCCCTGCGCCACGGTCCAGGCGGCAAGCACCTTCGGCACATAGTCGCGCGTCTCGGCAAACGGCGGGATGCCCTGATTGTCGCGCACCGCGCCTTCGCCCGCGTTATAGGCGGCCAGCACCATCAGCGGGTCGTTGTCGAACTCGTCACCGCTCGGCCGTGGCGGGGATCAACTGCATCAGCCCGACCGCCCCGGCGTAACTGACCGCATTGGGCTGCCCGGAGCTTTCGATGCCGATCACCGCAAGCACCAGGGCGGGCGACACGTCGGTGCCGATCGTCGCCTTCAGGATCTCAAGCCCGTAAGTCTCAGAAACTTCCTGCAGTGTCTGCAACCGGGGGGCGGCGACCGACGCGCCGTCCGGCCCCTGGGTCAGCGCGGCGAGGGCAAGCTCGAACCGGCCCGAAACCTCGGTCAGGCCCGGGGGCACGGTGTCCCAGTACCAGGCATAATCCGACACCGGCGCGGTAAGGGTTGCAGCCGGGATTTCGCCCTCGGGTTCGGCGTCCTCCCGCACCGGGTTCGGGTCGACCTTGGGCAGGGCCGCCAGATAGCGGGCCTGCTCCTCGGGGTCGATCTGCACGGTGATTCTCTTTTTTGGGTTGATGTCATCGACGCTGAGCCGCCGGAAGGTGAAGTCTTCGGCGGCGGCGGGAAGGGGGGCAAGTACCGAGAGAATCAGTACGATCAACTTCTGGGTGTAGTGCATGCCTGTTGCCTGCTTTTTAATTGTTTTGTGAGCGAGAATCGCATCTTGGCCGGGTTCCGACCAGCCTTTTTCCCGCTGAATAATGGCATTTTCGCCAGAATTGGCCAAAAGAACACGGTCGCGCGCAGCCCGCCACGCGCCCGGTCCGGAATTTTGCTGTTTCTTTGCAACCTCTTAAGCCGAAGCGAGGCTATCTGGACGCGGGGGCCAAAAGGTCATAGCCTATCCAAACTGATGCCACGATTGCGCGGCTATATTGGACAAGACCGAACGGAAGGGGTGATGTTGAAACTCTTCCGCTAAGGTTGGACGTAAGTGCAGCACCCTCCAAAAAGGAATACATCATGAACTTCATCGCTTTCCTGAACGACGAAACCGGCGCCGTGACCGTTGACTGGGTGGTTCTGACCGCCGCTGTCGTGACCCTCGGCCTCGTTGTCTTCAACTTCGTTTCCCCGGCCGTCAGCAACCTGGCCCAAGACATCGGCAACGAAGTCGAAGCCGCTGGCACCGAGATGCTTGCTCAGTAATCCTTGCGATTGCCGATCCGACAAGGCCGCATGTGACAAACATGCGGCCTTGTTCATTTTCCGGACCCGCACTCGGGTCTCCAAAAATGGATAATCCCACCACTGATTGGCTGGACCTTTGCTACAGTTTTGCCGCAATTGGCCAGCAACCTGCAATTGCACGGGCACATTGCTGGAGATCTGGGATGACGACTTTGAAACGCTTCTGGCAAGAGGAAGCAGGTGCCGTGACGGTGGATTTCGTCGTTCTGACGGCGGGGGTGGTCGTGCTGACAATCGTGGTGGCCCCGCCGATTCGCGAAGCGGTGGTCAATCTGGCAATCGGCATCGGCGATACGGTGAATGATGTCGAGGTTGGTTTGCCGCCGGGCTGAGCCTGGCCTGACCACCGTCCGGACCATGCCTGGGTGGCGATACTCCAAAGCTTCAACTGGCCGTGCATTTCTTGGGCGCTGGCTTGTCGTGGCGTCCCGGTCCCATTATGATGCCCTCAAGGTCGCAAGGTACAGGGGTATGAAATGAGAGCAGTATTCGGTCTGGTGCTTGTCGTCGGCATGGCGCTTGCCGGCGCTGCCGTTTACATGATCCAGGATTACATCGCGCAGACCGAAGACGCCTATTTGCGGCAAAAGGCGTTCAACGAAAAGGCCGGCAAGCTGGTCGAGGTTTACGTTTTCAACAAGTCGCTGAACTACGGCGATGCGCTGACCAAGGAAGACGTGCAGCTGATCTACTGGCCAGAGCAATCCCTGCCGGAAACGATCTTCCGGGAAGAAGCGGTCTTGTTTCCCGAAAATGCCGATGGCCCGCGCTACATCATGCGCCGGACCGAGGCTTATGAACCCGTGCTCGCCAGCCGCGTCACCGAACCGGGTGAGCTTGCCGGTCTGACCTCGAAGCTGGAAAAGGGCATGCGCGCCTTTGCCATCCGGGTCGGGGCCGCCTCGGGCGTGTCGCAGTTCATCCAGCCCGACCAATATGTCGACATCACCTGGACCGGCACCGCCAGCACCGGCGAAAGCTTTTCGCGCACCATCGAACGGTCGGTTCTGATCATCGCCGTCGATAATGCGTTCAACGAAGGCCAGATCCAGTCGGGTGTCGAGGCGCGGACCGTCACCGTCGCCGCCACGCCCGAACAGGTCGCCCGTCTGACGCAGGCGCAGGCCTCGGGGCAATTGTCCCTGTCGCTGGTGGGCGACACCGCAGAAGACACCGTTACCGATACGGTCGAGATCGACACCAACACGCTTCTCGGCATCGAAGAGGCGGTTGTGGTCGAAGCCGCCCCGGTCATCGAGGAAGAAGTTTGCACCCGCAAAGAGCGCAAAGGGACTGAAGTGATTGAAACGCCGGTGCCCTGCGCCAACTGACCTTCGATAAATTTCGGGGGCGCGACCACAGCATATGGGGTCGCGCCCCTTGCATTTCGGCAACCCGTTGCGGTCTGTTGCAGTTTTTCCACATCAACAAAATCTTGCAAGCAATTGATTCTTGCAAATAAATGGCTCTTCCGGCATCTTGTCTGCGATAGGGGCAGCCAAGACCCTAACCGAGGCATGGTCGAAAGGGCAGATCAGATGAACATGACGCGACTCATACTTTCAGGGTGCCTGGGTGCGTTCCTTGCATCCACGCACATGACGCCGATCTTTGCCGAAACGCTGCGGGTCTTGCAGGGGCCGGCGACGGGTGCATTGAACGTTCCGATCAACCGGGCCGTTGTCGTCGAAAGCGACGTGCCGTTCGGCGAGGTTTCCATCGCCAACCCCGGCATCGCCGACATCGCCACCTTCACCGAACGCTCGATCTACGTGCTGGGCAAGGCGCCCGGCCGCACGACGCTGACGCTGCTGACGCCCGATGGCACTCTGATCGCCAACGTCGAGGTTCAGGTGACCCCCGACGTGGCCGAGTTCAAGGAGCGGCTGCAGCAGATCCTGCCAGGCGAGCCGATCGAGGTTCGCACGGCGAACGACGGTATCGTGCTGTCGGGTCAGGTCTCGTCCACCGCCAAGATGGACCGCGCGCTGGACCTTGCCAACCGCTACGCGCCCGACCGGGTGTCGAACCTGATGGTCGTGGGCGGCACGCAGCAGGTGATGCTGAAGGTCCGCTTTGCCGAAATGCAGCGGTCGGTCGGCAAGGCGCTGAGCAGCACGCTGACCGTCACCAGCGACAACAACACCAACCGGCTTGACTCGGGCACCGGGCTTGCCACGGCCTTCGGCGGACTCGGGTTCGAGTTCGGCGTCGGCGATCTGTCGTTCGACGTGTTGCTGGAAGCGCTTGAAACCAAAGGCATGGTCCGCACCCTGGCCGAACCCAACCTGACGGCGCTGTCCGGTCAGGAGGCGACGTTCCTGGCCGGCGGTGAATACCCGATCCCGGTCGCGTCGAGCGACAACACCATCTCGGTCGAATTCAAGCCGTTTGGGGTGCAGTTGAACTTCACGCCGGTGGTGGTCGATGGCGACATCATCAACCTCACCATCAACTCGGCGGTGTCGTCGATCGACCCGACGATCTCGGTCACTGGCGGCGGCATCACGCTGAACGGCTTCAAGCGGCGCGAATCCTCTACCACCGTGGAAATGCGCGACGGGCAAAGCTTTGCCATTGCCGGTCTGTTGCAGGATGACTTCACCAACCTCAACACCAGCGTGCCGTGGCTTGGCGACGTGCCGGTTCTGGGCGCGCTGTTCCGCAGCGTCGATTACCAGCGCCAGCAGACCGAGCTTGTGATCATCGTGACGCCGCATCTGGTGACCCCTGTCTCGGGCGAGGCGCTGGCCCTGCCGACCGACCGGGTGCGCATTCCGACCGAAAGCGACCTGTTCCTGTTCGGCGAGGTTGCCAAATCCCCCGGTGGTGCGGCAGGCGAAGTCGCGCGGCAGGATTTCAGCACCTCTTACGGCTATGTGATGGAGTGAGATGATGAAAAAGACGCTTACCAAGCTCTTTGCCTGTTCTGCGCTCCTTGCCGTGGCGGCGTGCAGCGAAAGCTCTGCCAAATGGGACCGTGAACTTGGCTCGGAAGTCGACAAGGGCGAATTCGGCAACGCCACGATGAACAACGTGCTGATCCAGTCGGGTCAGATCGAATACACCGTCGCCCTGGCAGAACGCTTTGCGGCCGAGGTTCCGGACACGATCAACTTCGAATTCAACAGCGCCGAATTGTCCGACGAAGCGCGTGCCATCCTGAAAAAGCAGGCCGATTTCATTCGCCAGTTTCCGGAGGTGCGGTTCCGGGTGTTCGGCCATACCGATCTTGTCGGCTCCAATGCCTACAACCAGCGTCTCGGTTTGCGCCGGGCCCAGGCTGCGGTTGCCTATATCACCTCGCTTGGAGTGTCGAAATCCCGGCTTGAGGCGGTGATCTCGAAAGGCAAGACCCAGCCGATCATTCAGACCGAACAGCCGGAAATGCGCAACCGCCGCACCGTGACCGAGGTTTCGGGTTTTGTCGAAGACAATCCCCTGATCCTGAACGGCAAATATGCCGAGGTGATCTGGCGCAATTACGTTCTTAGCGCCGAACCCGCCGCCGCAACCGCCGAAATTACCGTTTCGGAATGAGTGCGGTTTGCTGAACAATCGGAATGGCCGGGCCGCGCGCCCGGTCTTTTCGTTTCCAAATTAGACCAAAATCGCAATATCTGGCGTTTTTAGTCCAAGAATCGCCACCATTCTTGACCATGTTGCCAAGGATGGGCAGAAGTGAATCCTGCGGCTGCGGGTGGGTTGTGTCTGGCTTTTACTCAGCCACCCCCGTAGAAAAGAGGACGATTTCTGCCTGCCGCAAGCAAAGGTGTGACGCGAGATGACGAGCAAACCAAGCGTTCAAAGTGACCCGGCACCGATCCTTGCCTGTACCATCTCGCGCGATGTGCAGCGGTTCGACCTTCTGATCGACGACATGGAGCAAGAGCTTGGCGAAGCCTGGGGCGACCTCAACTTCGAGGATGCGCTGGTTTTCCTGAAACAGCCCGACAGTTCGGGCATGCAGTTCGTGGCCATCGCCGTCGACAGCGAGGATGAGAGCGAGCTGTCCAAGATGAACGACGTGATCAAGGCGGCGAAAGCCAAGCGGATCAAGGTCCTCTTGATCGCCAACCAGGTCAGCCCGTCGGTCCTGCACCAGATGCTGAAGCTTGGCGCGGACGACTTCGTGCCCTATCCCTTGCCCGAAGGCTCGCTGCACGAGGCGATCGAGCGGTTGCGCAAGCCCAGCATGGTCATGCCCGAAGGCTATGACCCGGTCACCGGCACCTTCACCGGCGTCAACAAGCCGAAGGGTGACAAGAACGGCGTAATCCTGCCGGTGCATGGCATGGCCGGCGGCGTCGGTGCCTCGACCTTTGCGGCGAACCTTGCGTGGGAATTGTGCTCGATCCCGGATTCGGAAGGCACGAAGGTCTGCATCATCGACCTCGACCTCCAGTTCGGCGCGATTGCCACCTATCTTGACCTGCCCCGCAAGGAAGCGGTGCTGGAGGTTCTGGGCGACACCAGCGGGCTTGACGCCTTCAGCCTGGTCAAATCGATGCTGACCTTCAACGAGAAGCTGCATGTGCTGACCG
Organism: Rhodobacterales bacterium 32-66-7; assembly: GCA_002280315.1. Classification (GTDB taxonomy): domain Bacteria; phylum Pseudomonadota; class Alphaproteobacteria; order Rhodobacterales; family Rhodobacteraceae; genus Tabrizicola. The sequence goes on from NCDS01000022.1 coordinate 50,958, forward strand.
CGCCGATGGATATGGTGCCGCTCGACATGGTCTCGCCCGAGGATATCGGTCGCATTCTGGAAATGGCGCAGGCCAACTTCGATTTCGTCATCGTCGACATGCCCTCGACCGTGGTTGCCTGGACCGAAGCGGTGTTGAACCGCGCGCATGTGTATTTCGCGCTGTTGGAGCTTGATCTGCGGTCGGCCCAGAACATCCTGCGCTTTGTCCGGGCGCTGAAGGCCGAAGCCCTGCCGCATGACAAGGTGCGCTATGTGCTGAACCGCGCGCCGAAGTTCACCGATCTGTCGGCCAAGGCGCGGGTCAAGCGCATGGCCGAAAGTCTGGATATCGACATCGAGGTGCAATTGCCCGATGGTGGTATCCAGGTGACCGAGGCGAACGACCATGGTTTGCCGATTGCCGAAAATGCCGCGAAGAATCCGCTGCGCAAGGAACTGCAGAAACTTGCGAAGTCCTTGTATGATCTGAACAAGTCCGCCGAAGTTGCCAAGGCCTGACCCGAGGGAGCCGATCCGTGTTCAGCCGTTACAACAAGTCCACCCCACCCGGTCGCACCGGGGCCCCGACCGCCGTTCCGACCAGCGCTCCCGCCGCAGGGATCGGAGCGCGGGCTGCAGCGCCGGTGTCGCAGAAAACCGCGGCTGAGGCTGCGGCATCCGACCGTGACAAGAAGCGGAAAGAGCGTCTGACCGAGCTCAAGGTCGAGATTCACAAGCGGCTTCTGGAAGACCTCAACCTGTCGGCGCTGGAATCGGCGTCCGAGCAGAATCTGCGGCAGGAAATCACCTCGCTGGCAAGCGAAGCGCTGGATGACATGTCGGTCGCCCTGAACAAGGAAGACCGCCTTGCCCTGACGCAAGAGCTTTACGACGAGGTCATGGGCCTTGGCCCGCTTGAGCCGCTGCTGAAGGATGAATCGATCAACGATATCCTCGTCAACGGGCCGAAGCGCATCTTCATCGAACGCGCGGGCAAGCTGGAACTGTCGGACGTGACCTTCCGCGACGAACGCCATCTTCTGCGGATCATCGACAAGATCGTCAGCGCGGTGGGCCGCCGGGTCGACGAATCGAACCCCTATTGCGACGCGCGTTTGCAGGACGGCAGCCGTTTCAACTGCATGATCCCGCCGATTGCGGTCGACGGCTCGCTGGTCTCGATCCGGAAATTCAAGAAGGACAAGCTGCGGATCGACGATCTGGTCCGTTTCGGCGCCTTCACCGACGAGATGGCCGCCTATCTGCAGGCCGCCGTGTCCTGCCGGCTGAACATCATCGTCTCGGGCGGTACCGGTTCGGGGAAAACCACCACGCTGAACGCGCTCTCGTCCTTCATCGACAACCACGAACGCGTGCTGACGATCGAAGATACCGCCGAACTTCAGCTGCAACAGGTCCACGTCGGCCGGATGGAAAGCCGCCCGGCCAACGTCGAAGGCAAGGGGGCGGTGACGCAGCGCGATTGTCTGCGCAACGCGCTGCGGATGCGCCCGGACCGGATCATCGTCGGCGAAACCCGGGGTGAGGAGGTCATCGACATGCTGCAGGCGATGAACACCGGTCACGACGGATCGATGACCACGATCCACGCCAACAACCCGCGCGACGCGATCAGCCGGTTGGAGAACATGGTCGCCATGGCCGGGATCGAGATGCCCTTGAAGGCCGTCCGCAGCCAGATTGCCAGCGCTGTGAACCTGATGGTGCAGGCCAGCCGACTGCAGGACGGCACGCGCCGCATGACCTCCATCACCGAGATCACCGGGATGGAAGGGGAGGTCATCTCGATGCAGGAAGTGTTCCGCTTCGAACGGCTGGGGGTCGATCCTTCGGGCCGCATCGTCGGTCGCTTCAATGCCACCGGCATCCGGTCGTCCTATTCGGACCGGTTCCGGCAGTGGGGCTACGATCTGCCCGCCTCGATCTACGAACCGACGGTCTGAGGTCGAAAATGCAAATCAGCATGGCCCCACTGATCTACATCCTGATCTTCGTCGCCGTGGTGGTGATCGTCGAGGGGATCTACCTCACGGTGTTCGGCAAGTCGATCAGCCTGAACAACCGGCTCAGCCGCCGCCTGACGCTGCTGGAAAAGAACGCCAACCGCGAGCAGGTTCTGGAACAGCTTCGCAAGGAGATGAACCAGCACCTTACGGCGAACAATATCCCGCTTTATTCGCTTCTGGCCAAGAAGGCGCAGCGGGCGAACATCGCGTTTTCGCCCCGGGGCATCGTCGGGATCATGGCGCTGGTATCGGTCGTGGCGTTTCTGCTGCTGACGGTCTTCACCGAAGCGACATTGCCGGTCCGCGCCTTGCTTGGCGCGGGGATGGGCATCTTCGGCGTCTACAGCTGGGTGAACCGCAAGGCCAAGAAGCGGATGGCCCTTTTGGAAGAACAACTGCCGGATTCGATCGAACTCATGGTCCGCAGCCTGCGCGTCGGCCACCCGTTTTCGACCGCAATCGGGATCGTGTCGAAGGAAATCCCCGACCCCCTTGGCACCGAATTCGGCGTCATCACCGACGAGGCCGCCTATGGCCGCGACGTGACGGAATCGCTGAAAGCCTTTGCCGAGCGGATGGATAGCCAGGATTTGCGGTTCCTTGCGGTTGCCGTGTCGATCCAGCAGCAGTCGGGCGGCAACCTGGCCGAGATTCTGGACGGTCTGGCCAAGGTGATCCGGGCGCGGTTCCGCCTGTTCCGCCGGGTGGCCGCCATCACCGCCGAGGCGAAATGGTCCGGCATGTTCCTGTCCGGCTTTCCGATCGGGGCGCTTATCCTGATCCAGGTGGTGCGGCCGAACTATTACGACGCCGTCCAGGACACGCCCGCGTTCATTCCGGCTGCGATGTTCGTGGCCGTCTTTCTTGTGATCAACATCATCTACATGAAGGTGATGACCAACATCAAAGTGTGAGGTTGCCATGAACCCGTTTGCCGCGTTGAACACCATGCTTGTCGACAGCTTCGGCCCCTTGGGTCCGTTGATGGCCGTCGGTCTGCTGGGCCTGCTTCTGGTGTTGATTGCGCTTCCCACCATGATGAAGCGCCAGCGCGACCGCTTCCGCGAGTTGAAGGACCTGCAGCCGGGCACGGGCGACGGCACCAAGAAGAAACTGCGGCGGGTCGAAAACAAGATCGACAAGCTGGAAAAGTTCGCCCAGTTCCTCGAACCCCAGAAGAAAGAGGAACTTTCAGCCGCCAAGCTGAAGATGATCCGCGCGGGCTATACCTCGAAGAACGCGGTGCGGATGTTCCACGCCTCGCAATTGGTGCTGGGCCTGTCGCTTTTGGCGGTCGGCGGGCTTCTGGCGCTGATCTCCAGCCTGAACGGGCAGGAACTGACCAGCAACCAGATGCTGATGTATACCCTTCTGCCCTGCGGCATCGGCTACTACATCCCGCGCTACTGGGTCGACAAGCGGGTCGAACAGCGCAAGACCGAGATCATCCAGGGCTTTCCCGATGCGCTTGACATGATGCTGGTCTGCGTGGAGGCGGGCCAGTCGCTTGACCAGTCCATCATCCGCGTCGGCAAGGAAAGCCGCATCGGCTATCCGGCGCTTGCGGACGAATTCGACATGGTCGCGCAAGAGGTGAAGGCCGGCAAGGAACGGACCACCGTGTTGAAAGACATGGCCGAGCGTGTGGGCGTGCCCGACGTCGCCTCGTTCGTGACGACGCTGGTGCAATCGGCCACCTTCGGCACCTCGGTCGCCGAGGCGCTGCGGGTCTATTCCGCCGACATGCGCGACAAGCGGATCATGCGGGCCGAGGAAAAGGCCAACATGCTGCCGACGAAGCTGACGCTGGGCACGATGCTTTTCACCCTGCCGCCGCTGCTGGTCATCCTGATCGGCCCGTCGCTGCACGGCATCGCCACGACCATCGGCGGGCTTTAGGGCGAAGGGGGCGGGGGGTCGCGTGCGGTTTTTCCTGATCCTGCCGCTCATCGCGGTCGCGGCTTGCGTCCCTGCGGATGGGGTGACGCGCGACGTGCCCTTTGGCATCGACTCGCGGAAGGATGCGGTTGACGGCCTGACCGTCGGTCACCGCCTGATGGAAGCGGGCGAGTATGAGCTTGCGCTGAAGGCCTATTACCGCGCCGCGGGCGAAACCGGGCTGAATGTCGACACGCTTTCGGCCATCGGCTCGGCCAATCTTGCGCTTGGTCGCCTTGGGCAGGCGGAAAAGGTGTTGCAACAGGCGCTGGACGTTGATCCGACCTTCGTGCCCGCGATGAACAATCTGGGCGTGGCCTTGATGGAATCGGGCAAGCTTGGCGAAGCCCGGGCAATGTTCCAGCGCGCCTTTGCGCAGGATAGTGGCCAAACGGACTCGATCCGCGAAAATCTCAAGCTGGCTATCGCCGCAAGCGAGGCAAGCGTGTATGCTGAAGGACAAGAGCAACAAGAAGAGGGCGGGCTTCGCCTCATGCGGCGTGAAAAGGGCGAATACGTCCTTTTGACCGAGCTGTAAGGCATCGACCCGGGCAGTCAAAAAAAAAGGGACGCAAAATGCGCCAGAACGGTATCGTTGCGCTGTGCGTAAGCAGCGCGCTGGCCTTGTCGGCCTGCACCAACAAGAATGATGAACAGGTCCAGCGCGCCTTGCAGGACATCGCCTCGGGCGACGAAGCCAGCCTCAACGAGGTGATGATCTCGGCCTCGGACCCGAACGATGCGGTGGCTTATTTCACCAATGCCCTGACCGCAAACCCCGACAAGATCGAGCTGCAGCGCGGGCTCGCCAAGTCGCTCGTCCGGGCGCAAAAGCCGACCGAAGGCGCCACCGCCTGGCGCACAGTGGTGGCCAATGCCGAATCGACGCCGGAAGACCGCGTCATGCTTGCCGACGCGCTGATCCGCGCCAACGACTGGGCGGCAGCCAAGGCGGAGTTGAACCTGATCCCGCCGACGCATGAATCCTTCGACCGCTACCGGATCGAGGCGCTGGTTGCCGATTCGGACAAGAACTGGAAGAAGGCCGACAGCTTTTACGAGATCGCGGTCGGCCTGACGACCAAACCCGCCAATGTGCTGAACAACTGGGGCTTTTCCAGACTGACCCGGGGGGAAGCTGCCGCTGCCGAAAAGCTGTTTGTCGAAGCGCTGACCTACGATCCGTCGATGTTCACCGCAAAGAACAACCTCGTGCTGGCCCGCGCGGCGCAGCGCAAGTATGACCTGCCCGTGGTGCGGATGACGCAGCAGGAACGGGCCGAGCTTTTGTATTCCATGGCGCTTGCGGCGATCAAGCAAGGCGATGTCGCCGTCGGGAAAGGTCTGTTGCAGCAGGCGATCGAAACCCACCCACAGTATTTCGAGGCGGCGACCCGCAGCCTGGAGGCGCTGGACGCGAACGTGCAGCTTTGATGATCACCCCGACCGGTGCGCTGATTCTTCTGGTTCCCGTGCTGCCGATTGCAGTCTGGGTGACAGTCAACGATTTGGCGCGGATGAAAATCCCGAACAAGGCGGTGCTGGCCCTTGCGGCGGTCTGGCCGCTGGTCGGCTGGCTCGCGGTGCCGACCTGGGCGGCCTGGCTCTGGGGGTTCGCGCTCTTGGGTATTGTTCTGGTTGTGGGTTACCTTTTGTATACAGCCGGCGGTTTTGGCGCCGGTGACGCAAAATATGCCGCCGCGATGGCGCCGATCTTTGTCGGCGCAAGCATCATCCCGCTTGGAGTGTTGATCGCGGCCTGCCTCATGGGGACGCTGATCGTCCATCGGCTGATGAAAGCCATCCCCGCCATCCGCCGGGCGACACCCGACTGGGAAAGCTGGTCGCAACGGCTTTTCTTTCCCTTGGGGTTTGCATTGTCGGCCATTGTGGTTTTCTATCTTGCCATGGCCGCTTGGCCGCAAGCCTGACACATGTCGAAGTTATCCTGTAATCCAGACACATAACCGCCATTGTGCACGGAGCCGGTTGGATGAACGTAGAAGCCGGAGTATCGAACGTAACGCCGCCGCCATCGCCGCGCAGCCTTGGCGATACCGGGCTGTCGATCGTGATGATGCGCGACATCCTGTTGAAATCGATGTTCCGCAGCAACCTCGACCAGGTCAGCGCGATTTCCAGGCTGATCTGCCTGCCCGTGCCGCTGACCCAGGAACTGGTCGATCTGGCCCGTACGCAAAAGCTCTTGACCGCGACCGGCACGATGCATGCCACCGCCGGCAACGAGATGGGGTATGAGCTGACCGATGCCGGCAAGGCGCGGGCGCTCGATGCGCTGTCGCAGTCGGAATATTACGGCGCGTTGCCAATCCCGCTTTCGCAGTATGAGGTTCAGATCAAGCGCCAGTCGGTGCGCGACATCCGCCTGAACAAGGAGCAACTGCTTAGCGGGATGGGCCAGTTGATCCTGCCGCCTGATCTGATCGACAACCTTGGCCCGGCGGTCAGCTCGGGTCGGTCGATCCTCCTTTACGGGCCGCCCGGAAACGGGAAGTCCTCGATCTCGCACGGCATTCGGGCCGCTTTGGGCGACAAGGTCTATGTGCCGCGCGCCATTGAATATTCCGGCCAGATCATCAGCGTCTACGACCCGATCGTGCATTCGGCGGCCGAATCCTCGGCCGACGACCCGAACTCGCTCCGCCGCACCTCCAACCGGTTCGACAACCGCTATGTGCTTTGTGAGCGGCCAAGCGTGATCACCGGCGGCGAACTCAGCCTCGAGATGCTGGATCTGACCTACAACCCCACCGCGCGGACCTATCAGGCGCCCCTGCAACTGAAGGCGACCGGAGGCATCTTCATCATCGACGACCTTGGCCGTCAGGCCGAACCGCCGCAGAAGATCGTCAACCGCTGGATCGTGCCGCTGGAAGAAAGCCGCGATATCCTGGCCTTGCAGTCGGGTGAGAAGTTCACCGTGCCCTTCGACACGCTGGTGATCTTCTCTACCAACTTCCACCCGAACCAGATCTTCGACGGCGCGGCCTTGCGGCGGATCTTCTTCAAGATCAAGATCGACGGCCCGTCACAGGAAAACTTCCTGAAGATCTTTGCGATGGTGGCGCGGAAGCGGAAGATGCCGCTGGACGAGAAGGCGCTGATGTATCTGATGAAGGAAAAGTTCCCGACGATCGAGAACAACTACGCCAACTACCAGCCGGTGTTCCTGATCGACCAGATGATCGCGGTCTGCGTGTTCGAGGGGATTCCCTTCCAGATGACGCCCGACCT
>NCDS01000023.1 GCA_002280315.1 Rhodobacterales bacterium 32-66-7
GTTCGATTACTGCTGAGACGGTCGGTGCCAAGCATGGTGAGCTCGGCCATACGCAATTCTTGCCCGGCAATGCGCTGGACTACGGGGTTGATGGCGACGGCGATGGGGTGGTCGATTTCTACAACATGGTCGATGCCCTCGCCTCGACCGCGAACTTTCTGCGGGAAAAGGGCTGGAGGCCCGGCAAGGGCTATCAGGAGGGTGAACCAAACTTCGAGGTGATCAGGCAGTGGAATTCGGCGACGGTCTATCAGCAAGCCATCGCGCTGATGGGTGCGCGGATCGATGGGTAGTGCACCCCCTCGCCGCGCGGTTCAGGCAACCAGGCCCAGCATGTCCTCGGCCGCCGCGACAAGTTTCGGCAGATGCGCGACGCTGCGATCGACGTTCTCTTCCGTGACATAATCCCAGTTCGAGCCGTAAAAGCCGAAGAACGACCCCGGCGCATGAAAGAGCGGACCGCCCGCAAGCGGAGCGTTTACAAAGCGCGCGGCACGAATGGCCACCCCGAACCGAAGCTGATCGACCCGCGCGCCGAAATCGAAATCGAGGAGGGTCCCCGAAGGCGACAGGAACCGAATGCCGCCGCCGAAGCCTTTGTGCGCCTCGTAACCGGCCGCTTTTAACACCGTCGTCACCCGTGACTTCAGCATCCTCGACGTGGCGGGGACCACCGCCTTTACGTCAGGCAAAAGGTCGGGCCGCGGCGGTTTGGCCGACCCCGGCATGGCGGAAAGCGGCGTGCTGGCAAGAAACCTGACCGCCGAGTAACGCGGACCGCCGTTGAACGGGCTGGGGCCGCTTTTCACCGCATGATAGAAACGGTCATAGACCCCGCCCCGACCGATGACACCGAAAGCCTCGCCCTGCAGGACCCGGACCGTCCCCGCTGCAATCTCGGACTGCAGCGCGGCGCTTTCTGCGGCAGAAAGGGCGCTGGCAAAATCGATAAGCTGGATCACCGGGGTGGACGGAACCGGCATCATCAAGGGAAATCCATGTTCGAATTCCGCCTTGATCCGCGCGCGGACCTCGTCATGCAGGGCGTCACTGGTCGTCATGTCCCGCCTCCGAAACACCCGATCGGCCATGAGTATCGGACGATCCCGCCGACCGATCAAGCGCGATATGCGCGCATCAGGCCTCGCCTCCATTCCCTTGCAGAAACGGCCATGGTACTTGGGTTTGCCAAAGCGGATCGACCTTAGACCCCGAAGCCGGAGAGACCTGATGCTGCGCATCCTAGCTGTCGTCCTTCTCGTTGCCGCCCCCGCCGAGGCGCAGACTACGGATGACACGCTTTTGTCCGGCACCTGGGACCAGATCGTCGCCGAAGCCGAGGGCGGCACCGTCAACTGGTTCATGTGGGGCGGGTCGGACCAGATCAACCGCTACGTGTCCGACCATGTCGCCAAGCGGCTTCTGGCCGACTACGGGATCACGCTGAACCGGATCGGCGTCGCTGATGCGGTAGAGGTGGTGAACATGGTTCTGGCCGAAAAGGAGGCCGGGATTGATACCGGGGGGGCGGTCGATCTGATCTGGATCAACGGCGAGAATTTCCGGTCGATGCGGCAGGCCGACCTGGCTTTTTGCGGCTATACCGGGGTCTTGCCCAATAATGTGCTGGTGAATTGGGAAAACCCGGCCATTGCCAATGACTTCGGCGTGCCTGTCGACGGGTGCGAGGTGCCGTGGAACACCGTGCAATTCGGCTTTGCCCATGACAGTGCCACCCTGCCCGAACCGCCCCGGTCGATGGCCGAGCTTCTGGTCTGGATCAAGGCAAACCCCGGCCGCTTTACCTATCCCGCCCCGCCGGACTTCACCGGCTCGGCCTTTGTTCGACATGTGTTCATTCATGCGGCCGGTGGGCCGGAAAACCTGCTTGGACCGTTCGATCAGTCCAAGTACGATGAGGTCGCCGCAAAGACCTGGACAATCCTGAACGAGATCGAGCCCTTCCTCTGGCGCGAAGGCCGGACCTATCCGACAACCCTTGTCCAGATGAACGAGCTTTTTGCCAATGGCGAGGTGGCGTTCACCTTCAACTATGATCCATCGCAATTCGGGCTCGCGGTCGATGCCGGGATCTTTCCGCCCGACACGCGCTCTTTCGGGTTGAGCGATGGCACGCTGGGCAACACGAATTACACGCTGATTCCCTTTAACGCGACCAACAAGGCGGCGGCGATGGTGCTGCAAAATCTGCTCTTGTCGCCCGAGGAACAGTTGGAAAAAGCCAAGCCGGAGGTGTGGGGCGCGGCACCCGCCATCGATATCCTTCGCACCAGCGCCGAAGTTCAGGCTGCTTTTGCCGCCCTGCCCAAGCATCCTTCGGTCGTGGCGGCAAGCGAGCTTGCGGCCTTTGCGCTTCCGGAATTGCAGGCGGATTGGCTGACGGCGATCGAAGCCGGGTGGCGGGCCGAGATCGGGCGGTGACGCAGCACCGGCGCCTTCGACCCAGCCGAAACGGCCTGGCGCCGATGCGCCCTTATCTGATGCTCGCGCCGCTTCTGTTCGTTCTGTGCGGGCTCTTCGGCGCGGCGCTTGGACTGACCCTGATGCGGTCGTTCCGGTATCTGCCGGCCGTCGGGCTGACCGAACCCGACCTTTCCGCCTACACCGCCATTCTGACCGCGCCGGGTTTTCTGGAATCCGTCGCTTTGTCGGTCTGGATCGCAGTTGGATCCGCCCTTTTGTCGGCCGCTCTTGCCTTGGCGACGGCACTGGCGCTGCGGCAGGCGTTCGTCGGGCGGGGTATCCTGACGGGGCTGATCCAGGTTGGGCTTGCGGTTCCGCATGTCGTGGGCGCTGTCGGCATTCTTTACCTTTTCTCGCAATCCGGTGCATTTGCCCGCATGGCCTTCCAAGCCGGTCTGATCGACGGGCCAGGCGCATTTCCGGCTTTGACCAACGACCCCTACGCGGTCGGGATCATGCTTTTGTACGTCTGGAAGGAGATGCCCTTCATCACGCTGATCCTTTTGGCGAGCCTGCAAAGGATCGGCCCAGATCACGAAGCCGCCGCCCGCAGCCTTGGGGCAACGCCCTGGCAGGCCTTCGCGCATGTGCTGCTGCCGATGCTGATGCCTTCGCTTTTGGCGGCGACCGCGCTGGTCTTTGCCTTTGCCTTCGGTGCTTACGAGGTGCCGCTTCTGCTGGGAGCGCATGCCCCCGAGGCGGTGGCGGTTCTGGCCTGGAGGAGCCATACCGATGTCGATCTTGCGGCCCGACCCGAGGCGATGGCAATGGCGGTAGTCATCGCGGTGATCGCGGGCGGCATGCTTGTCGCCCTTGCCCAACTTCTTGGGAAAGCCGGCTGGGGTGGCCGATGAAGCGGGATGTTCTTTCTGCCCTGGCGCGACTGGCATTGGCGCTTTTCCTCCTCATGCCATTGATTCCGTTGGCCATATGGTCGGTGGCGCATGGCTGGCGCTTTCCGGCCCTTCTGCCGTCAGAGCTATCCCTGGCCGCCTGGAGCTATGCTTTGTCGCCCGTGTCCGGCGTGGTGGGCAGCCTTGGACTGACCTTTTTCATTGCGGCCGTGACCTCCGTCATCGCGACCGCGCTCGCCTATCCGGCCGGGCGGGCGCTTGGCAGGCTCCGTTTTCCGGGCCGGAGCGTGGTGCTTGTCCTGGTGCTTGCACCGGCGGTCCTGCCGGCGATTGCGGTCGCTTTGGGCCTGCAGGGGCTGTTTCTGCGCATGGGGTGGACCGGCACGATCTGGGGCGTTGTGCTGGCGCATCTGATCCCGGCGCTTCCCTATCCGACGTTGGTCCTGACCGCCGTTTTCGCCCGGTTCGACCCGCATCACGAAGACCAGGCCCGCTGCCTTGGCGCGCGTCCGCTGCAGGTCCTGCTGCATGTCACCCTGCCTGCCGTGCTGCCGGGCCTTCGGACCGGAGCGGTGCTTGCCTTCCTGATCTCGTGGTCGCAATACCTTCTGACGCTCAGCATAGGTGGAGGGAAGGTGCAGACCTTGCCGCTTCTCCTTTTCACTTTTGCAACTTCCGGCCGCAATGACCTGACCGGAGCGGTCGCAATGATCTATGTCCTGCCTGCATTGGCGTTCATGGCACTTCTGCTGCGCCAGCGGTCCAAAACCGCGCCGTTGCCGAACCGGACCGACCGATGAAGGTGCCCCTGCAATTGTCTGGGTTGCGCCTGACCTATCCCGGGTCGGCGACCCCCACGCTGGACGGCCTCGACCTGTCGGTTGGCGCGGGTTCGCTGACCGCGCTCCTTGGTCCGTCCGGGACGGGAAAGACCACGCTTCTGAAGCTGATCGCCGGGCTTTTGCACCCGGACGCCGGGGATATTCGGCTGGGCGACCGGTCGCTCCTTCCCCTCCCGCCCGAGCGGCGGAAGGTTGTGCTGGTGTTTCAGGCCGCCCTCCTTTTTCCGCATCTGACCGTCGCGCAGAACATCGGCTTTGGGTTGCGGATGCAGGGCCTGCCGACGGATGTCATCGCCCGGCACACCGATGCGATGCTTGACCGGCTGCACCTGACCGGCCTTGGCGCGCGGCGGCCTGATGCGCTGTCGGGCGGCCAGACGCAGCGGGTCGCGCTTGCCCGGGCGCTGATCCTGGAGCCCGATCTCCTGCTTCTGGACGAACCGCTGTCAAGCCTTGACCCCGGCCTGCGCGAGGCGATGCGGGCGCTGATCCGCAGCCTGCAGCGTGAGCTTGGGGTGACGACGCTGGTCGTGACCCACGATCAGGCCGAGGCGGTGGCGCTGGCCGACAGCATCGCGCTGATGCAAGGCGGCCGCATCGTCCAGCATGCCACGCCCGAGGTCATCTTTGCCCGCCCGGCGACGCTGGCGGTGGCGCGTTTCTTTGGCGGCGAGAACGTTCTTCCCGGTCAGGCCCGCGGCGGGGTCTTTGAAAGTGCGATCGGCCGCCTGCCCCTGCCCGCCGGCACGGCGGACGGGCCGGGCAGTCTGACCCTGCGACCCGAGGCGGTGACGCTTGGACCGGGGGCGGACGCCCGTGCGGCGCGCGTGATGGAGTGTCGCTTCCTTGGCACCCAGACCCGGGTTGAGCTTGACCTCGGCGGCACCCGGCTGGTGGCGCTGGTTGCCCCGCATCTGGCTGGGGGGCTGGCGGTGGGGCAGTCCGTCGGCGTGACCTTGCCGCCGTCGGCGCTATGGTTCCTGCGCGAAAACCCCGAAGCCCCCCCGGCTGTGCCGGAGTGACCCCGCGCTACCCGCCGACACCAAGTTGCAAGGCCCGCCCGCGCCCGGCGTGTTTGGCACCATAAAGCGCGCGGTCGGCGGCGGCCAGCAACTCGGCCGCGTCGGGACGTGCGAAATCGACCGAGCGTACGATGCCGACGCTTGCGGAAATCCGGCAAATCTTGCCTTCGAACGGAATTGGCTTTTGCAACTGACCGATGATCCGCCGGGCAATGCTGGCCAGGATGCCGGGATCGGTGCGACCCGGCAGGATCACCACAAACTCATCCCCGCCGATCCGCGCGGCGCAGTCTTCGGCACGGCTTTGCGCGCGCAGGATCCGGCCGACCGTTTCCAGCACGAAATCCCCGGCCGGATGGCCAAGCGAGTCGTTCACCTGCTTGAAGTAATCGAGATCGAGGTTCAAAAGCCCGAACGGCGTCCCCGCCGCGCAAAGCCGCTCCAGCCACAGGTCGGCGGCGCGGCGGTTGCGCAGGCCGGTCAACGGGTCGGTCAGCGCCTCTTCCTCGGCGGCGACGCGCGCGCCCTCCAGCCGCAGGTTCAGCCCGCGCAATTCCCGCGTGACGGAGGCATTCGCCTCGGCCATGAACAGAAGTTCCATCGCAAGGTCGGTGGCGGCAAAATCGCCATCGGTCAGGCCGAATTCGCCCACCGCAGCGATCAGATCAATGCCGAAAGAGAGGTTGAGCAGGATCCGCCCGTCGCCCGGAAGCCGCTGGCCCACCCCCCGCAGCCCGACCCGCGCCCGATTGCGCAGCGTCAGCCGGAACCGGTGCGCCGCGCGGTCCATGACATCGCCCACCGTGATCGCCCCGCCGGGGGACCGCACCTCGAACACCGACTCAAACTGGGCGCCGAGGACGGGCTGGCCGTCCAGCACCCGCAGCAAGGTTGGCCCGGCAGCAAGGATCTGCCCAGCTGCGTCGAGTACAAGATGCATCGGCATGAAGCGGGCCAGCGCTTCGACCCCAAGCGGGACGTGAGCTTTGGCGAAGGCCGCGCTCATCCTGCACCCCCAGGTGCGGCAAGGTCGAACCGCCGGGCCGTGTTGTGAAAGCGGTCAAGCACCTGCACCTGGATGCGACCAAGGCCTTGATCATCCGCCTCGATCAGGCAGAGGCTGCCATAGTCATCCGCCATCGCGGTCAGGATGCCGACCAAGACCCGGACCAGCCCCTTGATCCGCGACTGGCAGCAAATCTCGAACCGGTCCGGGCCGAGTTCATCGAGTTGCAGGTCCGGCAGGTCGATGTCGGCCACGGCGAGACGGGCACGGCCGGGCAATTCCTCAAGCGAGTGGAGAAAATCGGTAAAGCCGATGCCGCCGAACCGCAGCAGGCGCCGGACGCCCTGGTGGCGGGGATTGGTGACGAGATGGATTCCCATGTCTTCCCAGACCGCTTCGACGGATCGCCCGAGCACATCGGCGGCAACCTGGGCCAGCCGATCTGCCGTGCCGGGATCATAGCGCAGCATCGGTTCGAACGTCTCGACCGTCAGGCCGGACCGGCGGCACACCGCTTGCCACAGCGGCACCCCGAAGGTGTCGCAGACGTAGCCTTGCAAGGATCGCAGCAAAAGCGCGTCCATCGTCGTTCCTGCAGCTGTTTCTGCGGGCAGGCTAGGCGGCATCGGTTAACAAATCCCGAACCCCGGTCATGGCTGCAGCATCAGGCCCGCCTCGCCGGTCCCAAGCTGGTTGATCGGGGCCTGGGTCAGGGGCGGTGGCGCCTCGGCCCAGGTCTGCAACAGGGCTGCGACCTCTTCAGGGGTCGGGTAGGACCCGTCGGCGCGCAGCACCGGGCGTGTGACCAAGCTGCCGTCCGCCCCAAGATACAATCCGATGACCTCGGTATACTCCGCATCACGCTGCAGGATCAGCATCCCCTCCTCGCCCGGGAAAAGCGGCAAGAGGTCGGCGACCACCATCAGGCAGGCCGGACCGCCGCTTTCGGAAGCGCGCGCGCAGATCGGTTGCCAGTCCTGCAGCTGATAGATGTAGGCGGCGGCAAGAAGCGTGTCGCGGGTTCCGGTTGCGGTCGCAGGCTGGACCGGCATCACCGAGATCAGGGCCTGAAGCGCCGCCGCCGAAGCCAGACCGCCGGGATCGCTGTCGCCAGCCAGCCGCGCCGCGAGGGCCGCCTGGTCCGGGTCTTTCGCCCGCTCGGCCAGCGCCGCCAGCACCTCGGCACCGGACCTGCCCCAGCGCCCCAGGGCCGCAAGGTCAAGATCGGCCACCGGCGTCACTCCGGCGTCATAGCGGGCAAGCTGGTTCTGCGCCGACAAACGCTCGGCGTTCAGGAGCGGGGTCAGCCAGAGGGCCGATGCAAAGATGACGACCAGCGCCATCGCGACATTGCCGCGCCGGATGCGCGCCCTCCATCCGCTTCCCCGCAAGACCGCCGCTGCGAAGATCATCCCGTAGCCAAGCCCAAGCCCGGCGATGACCAGCACGAACAACCGCTCCGGCGTCAGGCCGTGCTGTGCGATGCGCAACCCCAGCGCCCAGGCCGCAAGCGCTGCAAACATCGGCAGGATCAGCGCCATGCCTTGCGCCGAGCGGATCAGGATCCGGCTTTCAGCGGCATGGTCGTCAGCCTTGTCTACCGTTACCGAAACCAGCATCACGCCCCCGGCGACCATCACAAGAAGAAGGAGCGCGGGGGACAACCCGCTGACCAACCCCGACAAGCCGCGAAACGGCAGCGCCGCCAGAAACACCAGCATCACGACCAGCACCGCAGGCAGCAACAGCCGGAACAACCGCAGCACCAGGTGGGGTGAGACGAGATCGCCAAGCTCATGGATCACCGCCATCCCAAGGCCCAGCGCCGCCCCCGTGATGGCAAAGGGCAGCACATCCACCGCCAGAAGGTCCTCGATCACGGTGATCCCGACGATCAGAAGCACCTCGCTTGACGCCAGCACCAAGGCCCAGACGATCCCGACGAAGGCGAGTGCCGCCGCATAGCGCAGCACGATCGACCAGGACTCGAAGAACAGCGCGCCATAGTCGCGCCAATCGCCCCGCGCCTGGCCGATCAGGAACGGCAGCGGCAAGCTGGCGACCAGAAAGGCCGCGAATGAGGCCATCGGGGTGAAGAAGACTTCGTCAGCTGGTTCAAACCTTAGGCTGGCGAGCACCAGAAGCGTGGCCACCATGACACCCAGCCCCATCGCGCGGACCAGGCTTTGGATCAGGCCAATCGGCCCCGCCATGGCAAGCGTTGCGGCGCCCAGGGTCATCGTCAACGCCCCCAGAAACAGCGCGAGGCGATCTTGCAGCAGGCCCTGATCGCCCGCCTCGATCACCGCCCAGATCAGAGCGGCAACCACCGCCCCTGTTGTCGTCAGGGACCAGCGATGCGCGGCGGTCATGCCACCCGCCCCTGCACCAGCCGCACCACCCGGTCCATCCGCGCTGCAAGCTCCAGATTATGCGTCGCAATCAGCGCCGAAAGCCCGGTGGACCGGACAAGCGTCAGAAGCGCTGCGAACACCTGGTCCGAGGTTGCGGGGTCAAGGTTCCCCGTCGGCTCATCGGCCAAAAGCAGCTTCGGCCCGTTGGCCAGCGCCCGGCAGAACGCGACCCGCTGCTGTTCGCCCCCCGAAAGCTCGGCCGGGCGATGGCTCGCGCGGGGCCCAAGGCCGACGCTGTCCAAGAGGCCCTGCGCCCGCGCCCGTGCCCCGGCCTTGGCAACGCCATTGGCCAATTGCGGGATCATCACATTTTCCAGCGCCGAAAACTCGGGGAGAAGGTGGTGAAATTGGTAGATGAATCCAACTTCGGCCCGCCGCGCCTCGGTCCGGGCACGGTCGGAAAGGCCGCTCATTTCCCGCCCGTCCAGCCAGACCTCGCCCGCATCCGCCACATCCAGAAGGCCCGAGATATGCAGCAGCGTCGACTTTCCCGCACCCGAAGGCGCGACGAGGGCCACTACCTCTCCCTTTGCCACCACCAGATCGGCGGCGTTCAGGACGATCACTTCCGACGGTTTGCCCCGGTTGTAGCCCTTGGAGACGCCGGCCAGCCGCAACATCTCACTCATAGCGCAGCGCCTCGACCGGGTTCATCCGCGCGGCGCGCCGGGCGGGGAAGATCGTCACGATGAACGAAAGCCCCAGCGACAGCGCCACCGCCGACAGCACATCGCCAAGCTGCAACTTTGCCGGCAGCGCATAGATGCCCCGGATCGAGGGGTCCCACACCTCGGCCCCGTTCAACCAGTTGAGGGTGCTCATCACCCCGTCGATGTTCAGCGCGGTCAGACAGCCCAGCGCCACCCCGGCCAGGGTGCCCAGCACCCCGGTGAACGCGCCGCAGATGAAGAACACCCGCAGGATCGAGCCTTCGGTCAGCCCCATCGTCCGCAGGATGCCGATGTCGCGGCCCTTGTTCTTGACCAGCATGATCAGGCCGGACACGATGTTCATCGTGGCAATCAGCACCAGCACCGACAGGATCACGAACATCACGTTATCCTCGATCTCGAGCGCGCGCAGAAACGCGCCGGAGCTGTCCTTCCAGGTCCACAAAAGCGCCGCAGGCCCGGCCGCGTTCAGGATCGGCAACCCGTAACTTTCGATGGCGTCGGGGTTTTCCACCATCACCTCGATCTCGTCGGCAAGGCCCTCCTTGTTGAAGAAGCTTTGCGCCTCGACAAAGGGCATGTAAATGCGCGTGGCGTCGATGTCGTAGCGTCCGGCGCTGAAGATGTAGACCACCTCATAGGCGTTTGTGCGCGGGCTGACCCCGAAGGCCGTCTTCGTCCCTTGGGGTGAGATCACGCGGATGCGGTCCCCGACCGTGAACCCAAGCTCCCGCGCCACACCGGAGCCGAGCGCGATGCCCTCGGGAAACCGGTCAAGATCACCGATCGCCTCGGCCCCGATGCCGACGCGGGGGATGGTGGCAAGGTCTTCGGGCAGGATCCCGTAAACCTCGGCGCCCGAGGTGCGCTCTCCATCCGTGACGATGACCTTGCCGCGGACCAGGGGCGCGGCGCGGGTCACGCCGGGCACCGCACGGATCGCTGCGGCCACCGCATCGGGCGTGGTGAAGCCGCGCACCATCTGCCCCTCGGCCCCGACTTCGCCTGAGGAATAGACCGTCACATGCGCGTTGGCCCCAAGGATGGTATCGACAAACTCGGCCCGGAACCCGGCGCGGACGGCAAGCGTCAGGATCAGGGCAAAAACGGCAAGGGTGATCCCGATCAGGCTGATCCAGGTCATCGCGCTGACCCCGCCTTCCGCCCGCCGCGCACGCAGGTAGCGCCAGGCGATCATGAATTCAAAGCCCGCGAAGGGTGCCGTCCTGCCTGCCATGCGCCCGCACCTTTTGTTTCGCGCAACCTGCGGGACGGGCGGCGAAAGGTCAAGGCAGGGGGGCGGTCAGTAAACCTGACGCCGCCGAAACGGCCACCGCAAGAGGCTGAGGAGGCCCGCCACCAGCCCCCACCCCGCCAGATACCCGATCCCCGCGCAGATGAACCCGGCGAGCGAGACGGGCACGGCGGGCACGAAATCGGCCCAGGTCGCCCGCAAAAGCTCGCGGTCGGCCATCCGGTGCGGCATCACCAGCCGCTCATAGATGCCCGCGACGCGGAGCATGATCAGATCCTCACGCAACCCCTCGGCCCGGGCGAAGGTCGCGCGGAGGTCGGCGGCATGCTGGCCGGAAAAGCCTTCGGTCCCCAACTCATCCAGCGCCACCTCTCGCGTCAGCCCGGCGCGGGTGGCGGTGCGGTCAAAGTCAGCCTCGACCCGCGCAAGGGCATCGACCTGCCCGGCCAGCCGCTGCAGGTACTGCTGCGAGAATTCGGGGAACTGCGACAGGGCAACCGCGCCGGAAAGGCCGCCTGCAAGCGCCAGAAGTCGACCGATCATCGTTCTTTCCCCTTCAGACCGCAGCCGTTGCGGTGTCTGGCCAACGTATCCGGCCCATTCCCCGGTACCAACCGGGCGCGCAGATCATGGTTCCACCCTCGCGCGGGAACGCGGCTGAGGAGTACCCTTGCAGCACCGGTCGCGCAAGTCAGTCGAATGACGGAGTGTCCAAATCCAGCCGCGCTTGACCGCGCCGCTGGTGGCAGCCTAGCCTTTGCATGAGGGCCATTCAGGAGTTCGCTTCGCCCCTGATCTGGATCGATGTTGCTCGCAACATTCGTTGCGCCGTCGCCTTCACGGTCCTGCAGTTCTGGGCTTTCGCCGCGATGGAGACGTCGGCTTTGCCGCGCCCGATCTCGCTTGGTGCCGAGGTCGTGCTGCATGCGTTCGGGTCGGTATTCAACGTCCTGACCGCCGTGATCCTGACCCGCGCGTATCGGACAGCGTGGCCGGGTGCCGCCCCGGTGGCCGAGGTCTTCGCCTGACGCAGTGGGCCGCTGTCGCACAGTCAGGCCGTAAGCCTACCGGACCCCCGCATAAATCGCAGCAATCCGCGCCACCGCTGCCTCTGGCGAGACCTCCTCGGACACGCCTGTCCGGCGTGAGGTCAGCTCCACCACGCCATTCGCCAGCCCGCGTGGCCCGACGGTGATCCGCCACGGCAGGCCGATCAGGTCCATCGTGGCGAACTTGGCCCCTGCCCGTTCGTCGCGGTCGTCGTAGAGCGCCTCCAGCCCCTTGGCAGCGAGGGCCTTGTAAAGCCCCTCGCAGGCCGCATCGGCCGCCGCATCGCCCTGCTTCAGGTTCACGATCCCGACCGGGAAAGGCGTGACCCCTTCGGGCCAGATGATCCCCTTGTCGTCGTGGGAGGCCTCGATGATCGCGCCCAGCAGGCGGCTGACGCCGATCCCGTGCGACCCCATCTCGACCGGGACCTTGTGACCCTCGGCGGTCGTCACCTCGGCCCCCATGCTTTCGGAATACTTGGTGCCGAAGTAGAAGATCTGCCCGACCTCGATCCCTCGGCCCACCTTCCTGTGCGCCTCGGGCACCTGATCGAACACCGCCTGATCGTGGGTCTCATCCGTGCGGGCATAAAGAGTGGTGAACTCACGGCACACCTCGGCCACCTGGGCGCGGTCATCATAGTCGATCTCGCGTTGGCCCAGCTTCAGCGCGGTCACCCGGTCATCATAGAACACCTCGGACTCGCCGGTCTGCGCCAGCACCAGGAACTCATGTGTGTTGTCGCCGCCGATGGGACCGGAGGCCGCGCGCATCGGGATCGCGGTCAGGCCCATCCGCTCATAGGTGCGCAGGTAGCTGACCATGTGGCGGTTGTAGGCATGGAGGGCGGCATCCCGGTCGACGTCGAAGTTGTAGCCATCCTTCATCAGGAACTCGCGGCCGCGCATCACGCCGAAGCGGGGGCGCATCTCGTCGCGGAATTTCCACTGGATGTGGTACAGCGTGAGCGGCAGGTCCTTGTAGCTGGTCACATGCGCACGGAAGATGTCGGTGATCATCTCTTCGTTGGTGGGACCATAGAGCATCTCCCGCTCTTGCCGGTCCTTGATCCGCAGCATTTCCTGGCCGTAATCGTCATAGCGACCCGACTCTCGCCACAGATCGGCGGGCTGGAGCGTGGGCATCAGGATATGCCCCGCCCGCTCCTGCTCTTCATGCACGATCGCCTCGATCCGGCGAAGGACCCGCAGGCCAAGCGGCAACCACGAATAGATCCCCGCCGCCTGCTGCTTGATCATCCCCGCCCGCAACATGTAGCGGTGCGAGACGATCTGCGCCTCGGCCGGGTTTTCCTTCAGGACGGGCAGGAAGTAGCGGGTAAGACGCATCGGGCGGCCTTTCGGGTCAAGGGTCGGCGACGGGTTTAGGCGAGGCGTGGCGATCAGGCAAGGGTAGCCGTGTCAGCCGGCCTTTGCGACGGGTTCCACCAGCGAGGCCCCCAGCAGATCCTCGACGAAAAGCGCGGCGAACTGCGCACGGTTCGACACGCCGGCCTTGGCGTAAACCTTGGTCAGTTGCGCCCGCACCGTGCCTTGGGCCGAGCCGCGGATTTCGGCGATCTCGGCGACGTCCAGACCCTTCAGGCCAAGAAAGGCCACGTCCTGTTCGGCACCGGTCAGACCCCAGTTGGCGAACTGCGCGCGGATCACGTCGGCCAGCGCGCCCGAGGCCACGGCCAGCGCCGCCTCCTGCGTGCGCATCCGCTCCAGCGTGCGGCGCAGCTCCATTCCGCCAAAGATCATCCCGGTGATCAGCGCCACCGCAACCAGCATTTCGAAGCTCGAATGGGTGCCGTCCGCATCAGACAGAAGCTCGCCCAGCGCGTCGCCGACGAAGAATACCGCCGCAAGCGTCTGGACCACCAGAAAGGTTGCAACGGCGACAGGGCGTCGCCGCTGCGATCCGGGCTTCAGGAAGGGAACCTTCACCCGCGCCGCCGCTTGCTGCCGGTCAACATGGGTGCCACGAGGTTGCGGCGCATGGCGCGCGACTCTACCGCTACCCCAGCGACATGCAGGGCGGCGAGGATCAACAGAAGATTTGCCGCCACGGTATGCACCTCTCCGGGCAGCGTGCCGAACCGACTTTCGCCACCACCATCAGTTTCTGTCACCAGCACCGACCAATCGCCCGATGCAACTGCCGCGGCGTCCCGCGCCGCCTGCATCGGCGTCTGGCCGCCGGTCCTGAGAAGGCCGGTTCCGATCACGACGGCAAGTGTCACCCAGAACGCATAGACCATCAAGGCCCCCGCCGGGTTGTGCGAACGGTACTGCGGCGCACGGCCCGAGACCAGCCCGCGCAGATGGGACAAGGCGGCGCGCGGGCTTGGTGGAAACGCCGAGAACCGCGCTTCCACCGGGCCAAGCACCCCCCAGACAAGCCGCAACAGCAACAGCGCCATCCCGATCCAGCCAAGCCAGAGATGCAACGGGCTGCCGCCCTTGGTGAAAAGCGCATTCATCACGACAATGAAAGCGATCCCCCAGTGGCTGATGCGCACCAACGGATCCCAAAGGTCGGGCGGTGCGATACCGGCCTGGCGTTCGGATGTCCAGGGGTCTGCCATGGTCAGTCTCCCGACTTGAGTTCAAGCACGGCGCCGGTCTTGGGGTCGATGTAGACCTCGACCAGCTTCGAGGTGGCGGTGTCGGTGCATTTGGCCTCGATCTTGCCGCCCTCGGCTTCGAAGGCAGCAACCTTGCAGCCGGCTTTCTCCAGCGCTGCGGTGGCGTCAGCGGGGTTGGTGCCGACGATGTCACCAACGGCGGGCATGGCCAGCGCGGCCATCGGGAAAGTCAGCGCGGCGAGGGTGAGAGAGAGAAGGTTTTTCATGGATTTCCGCTTTCATGGGAGGTGTAGGTGATCAGTCATGGTCAGGGTGTCAGACCCCGAAGCCACGCCGTTGATCTGACCGTTCCAACAGGTGCGGTCGATCCGCAGCGGGCTTATGGCCCGCAGCCTAAGCAGGCGCTGACAGCGGAAAACGGCGCATCAGCGCCCCGACCGGCGCGGCGCGGCCCCCACCCGTGACAGCCGCCGTTCCCGGCTTTGCCTTGCCAAGGAGCCGGGTCGCGCGCCCAAACCGCTGCCACCTCTTGCACGAAAGCGGCCCAGGGGTGATATGTCGCAAAACGGGAACGGATCTTCGCATGGCCCTGCCACTGACTGCACAGGCGAAATACTGGGGCATTGCCGCGGTGGTGTTCTTTCTGACGCTGTGGCTTCTGGGCGATGTCCTCTTGCCGTTCCTCGTCGGCGGGGCGATTGCCTACTTCCTTGATCCGGTCGCCGACCGGCTGGAGCGGATGGGCCTCAGCCGGGTCGCCGCAACCGTGCTGATCTCGCTTCTTGCACTGTTCGCGGTGATCATGCTGGTCCTTGCCGTCATCCCGACGCTGTTCAACCAGTTGAGCGCGCTGGTCGATTCCGCACCCGACATCTCGCGCCGGTTGCAGACCTTCCTTCTGGAGCAGTTTCCGGAATTGGCTGACCGCACCTCGACCATCCGCCAGACCCTGAACGAGATCGGGACCGCCGTGCAGGCGCAAGGCGCGGCATTGGTGCAAAGCCTGCTCAGCTCGGCCCTGGGGATCCTTTCGGTGGTCGTCTTCATCGTGGTGGTGCCCGTGGTGGCGTTCTACCTGCTGCTGGACTGGGACCGGATGGTGGCGCGGGTCGATGCGATGCTGCCCCGGGACCATGCGCCCACAGTGCGCCGCCTTGCGCGCGAGATCGACACCGTGCTGGCCGGCTTCGTCCGTGGGCAGGTCACGGTCTGCCTCGCGCTGGGGTCGTTCTATTCCGTGGCGCTGATGGCCGCCGGATTGCAGTTCGGGCTGGTGGTGGGCGCGATTGCCGGGGCGATCACCTTCATCCCCTATATCGGGTCGATCGTCGGCGGGGCGCTGGCGATCGGGCTTGCGCTGTTTCAGTTCTGGGGCGACTGGGTGCAGATCGGGATCATCGCCGCGATCTTTGCCGCCGGCCAGTTCGTCGAGGGCAATATCCTGACGCCAAAGCTGGTTGGCCAGTCGGTGGGCCTGCACCCGGTGTGGCTGTTGTTTGCTTTGGCGGCGTTCGGGACGCTGTTCGGTTTCGTCGGCATGTTGATCGCTGTCCCGGTCGCTGCGATGATCGGGGTGGTCATCCGCTTTGCGATGGAAAAGTACCAGGAAAGCCTGCTTTACAAGGGCGAGGCGGCCAGGCTTTATCACGGTCCCGAAGCGCGCGATGCGGTTGGGGCGGAGGTCACGGTGGACGTCACGGTGGGCAAGCCGGCAGGCAAAGCTGCGGCAGGCAAACCGGTAGCTGGAAAAGCGGCGGCAGGCAAACCGGCGGGCAAGCTCTTGCGGCTGAACGACAGCGCGGACGGGGATGGCGGTTGACCGGGCAATTGGCGTTCGATCTTCCGCCGATCCAGGCGCTGAAACGCGCCGATTTTCTGGTGTCAGACGCGAACGCGCTTGCCTTGCAGGCCATTGACGGCTGGCGCGACTGGCCCGAGGGGAAACTGGTGCTCGTCGGGCCAGCGAAACTGGTGCTGGTCGGGCCAGAAGGGTCGGGCAAGACCCATCTTGCGCATATCTGGGCCGAAGCCACCGGTGCCGTGATCCTGCCTGCGACGGCCCTGGCCCAAGCCGATCTTCCAGCCCTGTCGGGCGGGGCGGTTGTGGTCGAGGATGCCCAGACCGTCCCTTCGGAAGCGGCACTTTTCCACCTTTACAATCTGGCGACGGCGGCGGGGACGCCCCTCCTGTTGACCGCCGACCGCCCGCCGCGCGACTGGGGGCTGGGCCTTCCTGACCTTCTTAGCCGGATGCAGGCGGTCCCGGTCGCGCGGCTGGAGCCGCCCGATGACGCTTTGCTTTCGGCGGTGCTGGTCAAGCTGTTCGCCGACCGTCAGATCGTCGTGTCGCCGGCATTGATCCCCTTCCTCGTCAGCCGGATGTCACGCTCGGTCGGCGATGCCCGGGCGCTGGTGGCTGCCCTTGATGCGAGGGCGCTGGCGGCAGGCAAGCCCGTCACCCGGCAACTCGCGGCGGACCTCCTTGGCGTTACCTGAATCTCGCATGTCGCTTGCGACGCCACTGGACATGATCGGCCAAGCAGGGGACAGACTGTCACACGCGTTTCATGTAACCTGCGGCATAAGCTCGAAATGACCCAAGCAGACTTCCTCAAATCCGCCTTCCCCGCGCCCGTCGACCTGCCGTTTGCAGAAACCGCTGGTTCCGCGCGCTATTTCAACCGTGAGCTGAGCTGGCTTGCCTTCAACTGGCGCGTGCTGGACGAGGCCGGGAACCCCGCCGTCCCCCTGCTGGAGCGGCTCCGCTTCCTGTCGATCTCGGCCGCCAACCTGGATGAGTTCTACACCGTCCGCGTCGCCGGTCTGCGCGCGCTGGTGCGGACCGGCAATGCCACGCTGTCGGAAGATGGCCGCAGCCCGGCCGAGCAGCTTCACCTGATCAACGCCGATGCGCGCAAGCTGATGCAGACGCAGCAAAGCACCTTCAACCGCCTGCGCCGCGAGATGGAGGTTGAGGATATCTGCATCGTCCCACGCTCCAAACTGACCGCGCGCGACCTGAAGCATCTTGAGGCGCATTTCCTCGCCAACGTCTTTCCGGTGCTGTCGCCCCTTGCGATCGACCCGGCGCATCCGTTTCCGTTCATTCCCAATCTCGGCTTCACCCTGGCGCTGGATCTTGAGCGGCGGTCGGACCATCGCGGGCTGAAGGCGCTGTTGCCGGTGCCGCAGCAGATCTCGCGCTTCGTGCCGCTGCCCGGTCGCCCGGGAGAGCATCGGTTCCTGGCGCTGGAAGAGCTCCTCCTTTTGCACCTTGGCATGCTGTTCCCCGGCTATGAGGACAAGGGCCACTGCACCTTCCGCGTGCTCCGCGACAGCGACCTTGAGGTCGAGGATGAGGCGGAGGATCTGGTGCGGGAGTTCGAGACCGCCCTGAAACGCCGCCGCCGGGGCGAGGTGATCCGCCTGAAGCTGTCTTTCGGCGCGCCGGAAAGCCTGCGCGCGCTGATCATGGAAGAGCTTGCCGTCACCGAGGATGAGGTGGTGGAGGTCAAGGGCCTTCTGGGTGTGGCCGACCTCAAGGAACTGATCCTGTCGGCCCGCAAGGACCTGATGTGGCCCGCCTTCACCCCCCGCGTCCCCGAACGGGTGGAGGATCACGACGGCGACATGTTCGCCGCGATCCGGCAAAAGGACATGCTGCTGCATCACCCGTATGAGACGTTCGACATGGTGATCCGCTTCCTGGAACAGGCGGCGCGCGACCCGGATGTGCTGGCGATCAAGCAGACGCTCTACCGCACCTCATGGGACAGCCCCATCGTCTCAGCCCTCTGCGAAGCGGCCGAGGCTGGGAAATCTGTGACCGCGTTGGTGGAACTCAAGGCGCGCTTTGACGAGGCCGCGAATATCCGCCAATCCCGCCGCCTGGAACGGGCCGGGGCGCATGTCGTCTACGGCTTTGTCAACTACAAGACCCACGCCAAGATCAGCACCGTTGTCCGGCGGGAAGGCGACCATCTGGTCACCTACACCCATTACGGCACCGGCAACTATCACCCGATCACCGCGCGCATCTATACCGACCTTTCGTTCTTCACCTGCGATGGTGCCTTGGGCCGCGATGCGACCAAGGTGTTCAACTACCTGTCCGGCTATGTGCAGCCCGAAGGGTTGGAGAATCTTGCCATCAGCCCGATCAGCCTGAAGCCCCGCCTCTTGGAGTTGATTGCCGCCGAAGCCGACCACGCCCGCGCCGGTCGCCCGGCCGAGATCTGGGCCAAGATGAACTCGCTGATCGAAACCGACGTGATCGATGCGCTTTATGCCGCAAGCCAGGCAGGCGTGAAGATCAGCCTCGTCATTCGCGGCATCTGCGGCGTGCGTCCCGGGATCAAGGGTCTTAGCGACAATATCCGGGTGAAATCGATCGTCGGGCGCTTTCTGGAACACAGCCGCATCGTCTGCTTTGGCAATGGTGCGGGGCTCCCTTCGGCCAAGGCGCGGGTGTTCTTTTCCTCCGCCGACTGGATGGGCCGCAACCTGACCCGCCGGGTCGAAACCCTGGTCGAGGCGCTGAACCCAACGGTCAAAAGCCAGATCCTCACGCAGATCATGGCCGCCAACCTTGGGGACGAGGCGCAAAGCTGGGTTCTTGCCCCGGACGGCAGCTACCACCGCGACCTTGCCCCGCGCGAAGGTCCGCCCCGGTTCAACTGCCACCAGTTCTTCATGGAAAACCCCTCGCTTTCGGGTCGAGGCACCGCCGGGGGCAAGGATGCGCCGCGGCTGATCGATACCAAGCTGCCCGAGGCCGACGTTCCAGCGGCCGAGTAGCCCGCGCCATGACGCGGGGGCCAGGAACAATCAGGGGTCTGCAGCGGTTCTTGATCAAAGGGCGGCCGGGGTCTGGCCGGTTGACCCCGGACGGCACCGTGGCCACCATGCCACCAAACCACCTGGGGGAGTCCAAGATGCCTGCCGATGGACAAAGGCCCACCGGGTCGCCCGGCGCCGACGATGACGGCCCCTTTGGCCGGCCGTTGTTCGATGACCCCTCGGTCCGCGCGCTTAGCCGGGTCGGGGTGGTGGATGTGGGGTCAAACTCGGTCCGGATGGTGGTGTTTGACGGGGCCGCCCGCAGCCCGGCCTATTTCTACAACGAAAAGGTGATGTGCGGCTTGGGCAAGGGCCTGGCCGAAACCGGCCGCCTTCATCCGCAAGGGCGCGCGCGCGCGCTGGCTGCCCTGCGCCGTTTTGCCCTTCTGGCCGAGGGGATGGAGGTCGCGCCCCTGACGGTGATCGCCACCGCCGCCACGCGCGAAGCGACCGATGGCCCGGAGTTTCAGGCCGAGGTGCTGCGCGAAACCGGCCTCAGGCTCCATGTGATCGACGGCGATGAAGAGGCGAGGCTGTCGGCCCAGGGTGTGCTTCTGGGCTGGCCCGAGGCGCAGGGCATCGTCTGCGACATCGGCGGCAACTCGATGGAACTGGCGCGGATCGGCAAGGGTGAGGTCGGGCAGCGCGTCTCGACCCCGCTCGGCCCGTTCCGGTTGCAGCAGATTTCGGCTGATCCAAAGAAGCGTCTGCTGCACATCGCCAAGACCCTGCAAGCCGCCCAGGAGGAAATGGCCTCAAAGGGTGAGCGGATCTATCTTGTCGGCGGCAGTTGGCGGGTCATCGCCCGGCTGGACATGGAGCGGCGGAATTATCCGCTGACCGTCCTGCACGAATACCGCATGACGCCGAAGGGCCTGCTGGAGACGCTGGATTGGCTCGCGACCGCCGATCTTGCGGCGTTACGGTCCCGCACCGGTACCAGCGCTGAACGGATGGAGCTTGTCCCCCTCGCCTGCGAAGTGCTGCGCGAGTTGATCACGCATCTCGCGCCGTCGGAAATCGACGTCTCGGCCTACGGGATCCGCGAGGGGATGCTTTACGAACAGATGCCCCCGGCCCTGCGCGCCCGCGACCCCCTGATCGAAGCCGCGCGGATGGCCGAGATGGGTCAGGCCCGCCTGCCGGGCTTTGGCAAGAAGCTTTACGATTTCCTGCTGCCCCTCTTTGCCGAGGCGAAGTTCGACCGCCTGCGCCTGGTCAAGGCCGCGTGTCTTCTGCACGACACCACCTGGCGCGCGCACCCCGATTTCCGCGCCGAGGCCTGCTTTGACAACGCCACCCGCGCCAACCTGGGCGGGCTTGACCATCCGGGCCGGGTGTTTCTGGGCCTCGCCCTGCTCCACCGCTACAAGAACAGCCGCTCCGGCTCGCGGTTGGAGCCGATGTTCAAGCTTCTCGGCGATGAAGACATCCAGGCGGCCGAAGTTCTGGGCAAGGCGATGCGCTTTGGCGCGATGTTCGCCATCGCCGACCCGGCCGAGGCGGGGCATCTGGTCTGGAACGGCGCGAAACGCGTGCTGGAGCTGGAACTGACCGCCAAGGGCACCGGTCTGTTTGGTGAGGTGGCGCAGGCGCGGTTTCAGTCGCTTGCCCAGTCGCTGAAGGCCACGACCCGCGTCACCCCCGCCGCCTGATGCTGCGGATCGATCATCTGGCGGTGGTGGCAGGTCGGCTGGGTGACGGCGTGGCGCTGGTGGAACAGGCCCTGGGTGTGACGATGGCCGGGGGCGGCAAGCACGCCCTGATGGCCACGCACAATCGCCTGCTCGGTCTGGGCGACCTCTATCTGGAGGTGATCGCCCCCGACCCCAACGCCCCGGCCCCAGACCGCCCGCGCTGGTTCGACATGGACCGCTTCACCGGCCCGCCGCGCCTGACGCATTGGATCGCCGCCACCGATGATCTCGCGGCCGAGGTCGCGCTGGGGCCGGACGGGATCGGCACTCCCCTGGCCTTTGAGCGGGGCAGTTTTCGCTGGCAGAAGGCCGTGCCGGACAGCGGACGCCTGCCCTTTGATGGCGGCTTTCCGGCGCTGATCGAATGGCAGGGGCCAGCGCACCCGGTGCAAACGCTGCCCGACAGCGGTCTCCGTCTGACAAGGCTCGAGATCGCTCATCCCGAGGCAACGGCGCTGCGGGCGGTTCTCGCCAAGCGGCTTTTCGATCCGCGTGTGGTTGTGGTGGCCGGAAACCTTTCCGTCCGGGCGACGATCGACACGCCAACCGGGCCAAGGGTGTTGGGCTGACAACGCCGGGTCGGCCCCAGGATGTTTCGCTGAAAAATCTTCGGAACCGGGCGATGCCTGCGCAGAAAACCCTCTGACATCCCCCGATGCGGCGGTTATGGTGCTGCCCATGTCGATCTGGACCCGCATTGCCCAGGCATTGGCCGCCCTTGCCAAGGGTGAGGCTTTGTCCACCGTCTTCGACCGGTTCCGCACCACGCCCGAGCCGGAGCGGTCGGTCGCCTTCACCATCGCGGTGCTGGCGCTGGGGGCCAAGATGGCCAAGGCTGACGGCACCGTCACCCGCGACGAGGTGACCGCCTTTCGCCGCATCTTCACCTTCCCCCCGGGGGAGGAGGCGCATGCCGCACAGGTCTTCAACCTCGCCCGGCAGGATGTGGCGGGGTTCGATGCCTATGCCCGCAAGGTTGCCCGCCTGTTCAACCCCGAGGGTCAGCGCATCTGCGCCGACGACCACCATGTGCTGGTCGATATCCTTGAGGCGCTGTTCCAGATCGCCCTGGCTGACGGCTCCTATCACGCGGGCGAGGATTCCTTCCTTGCCCATGTCGCTGACGCCTTCGGTGTGGATGAGGGCTGCTTCCGCATCGTCCGCTCACGCCTGGTCGATGGCGCGCCGCGTGATCCCTATGACGTCCTTGGCCTGCCGCAGGGGGCCAGCAAGGCCACAGCCCGGCAAGCCTGGAAAGCCCTGGTCCGCGCGAGCCACCCGGACGTCCTGCAAGCGCGCGGCGTCCCGCCCGAAGCGATGAAGCTTGCCGAACGCCGGATGCAGCTGATCAACGAGGCATGGGCCGACATCTCGGCCCGGCAGACGGCGTGATGGCGGGTCTGCGGCTGGCGACCTACAACGTCGAATGGTTCAACGCGCTGTTCGACGACCAGGGACGGCTCTTGGCCGACAGCGGCCCCTCGGCCCGCTACAAGACCAGCCGCGCCGAACAGCTTGGCGCGCTGGGGACCGTCTTCGCAGCCCTTGATGCCGACCTTGTCATGGTGATCGAGGCGCCCGATACCAACGGCAAACGCTCTACCGTGACCGCGCTTGAGACCTTCGCCCGCCACTTCGGCTTGCGCGCCCGCAAGGCGATCATCGGCTATCCGTCGGAAACTGAACAGGAAATCGCCTGTCTTTACGACCCCGACCGCCTGTCGGTGCGGCACGACCCGAAGGGCGCGCCCACCGGCAGCCACGGCTCTGCCGACGCGCCCCGGTTCGACGGCACCTTCCGCTATGACCTGAATGCCGACGCGGTCAGCGAGACCATCCGCTTTTCCAAACCCCCGCTGGAGCTTGCCGTCACCACCAAGGGCGGCACCGCGCTTCGGCTGATCGGGGTGCATGCCAAATCGAAAAACCCCCATGGCGCGGTCGGGCGCGCCGCCGAGATCCGCCTCTCGATCGAGAACCGCCGCAAGCAGTTGGCGCAATGCCTGTGGCTCCGCCAGCGGGTCGAAGGCCACCTACAGGCCGGTGACAGCCTGGTCGTGATGGGCGACTTCAACGACGGGCCGGGTCTGGATGAGTTCGAAAAGCTCTTCGGTCGTTCCGGGGTAGAGATTGTTCTCGGCACCGCACCCGACCCCGCCACGCGCCTGACCGATCCGCATGCAACGATGGCCCTGCAAAGCAAGGTCGGGCTACAACCCACCACCGCGCGGTTCTACCTGGCCCCGCAGAAGCGGTTCTTCGAGGCGCTTCTCGATTTCATCATGGTCTCGCCCGATCTTGCCGACCCCGATCTTGCCGGCCCCGACCTTGCTGACAAGGCTCCGGTCTGGCGCATCTGGCATCCGTTCAACGACCCGGCGCTGGCCAAGATCCCGCAATTGCGCGAGGCGGTGCTGCAAGCCTCCGACCATTTCCCGGTCACGCTTGATCTGCCAGATGTCATTTGAAATCCGGCCCGGCGCTCCCCATATTCCCCATATGAGAACGATCTTCGCCCTGTGCCTCCTCACCGCCCCTGCCTTCGCAGAGGACGCCCCGGCCCCCCCGGTCGCCGAGGATGACGGCTTCAGCCTGATGGAAGAGGGGGCCAGGCTCCTCCTCCGCGGTCTCATGTCCGAGATGGAGCCTGCGCTGGACGAGATGGGCAAGGCCCTCGACAGCGTCGGCCCCGCGCTGGAAGAGTTCGGTACCGAGATCGGCCCGCGCCTCCGCCAACTCGTCGCAATGATCGATGACTTCGGCAATTACGACGCGCCGATCATGCTGCCGAACGGCGACATCCTGATCCGCCGTAACGCGCCCTTGCCGCCAAAGGACCCCGCTCCGGTCCCGCTGCCCGACGGCAGCATCGAACTTTGACGCCGCAAGCCCCCTTTAGACTACGCTCATTCCTTTCTGCACAAATATCCCACGGGGGTGCGGGGGTGTGAAACCCCCGCCTGCCGAGCCGGTTGCGCGTCCTTCACGCGCAGAGGCGAGATAAAAGGCATGCGCGGAACGCGCTCCATTCGGTCCCGTCCGTCACGCCCGAGCGCTGCGGATCAGATCGAGGATCTCCCTCGCCGCCGCCGGAATGTTGGTCCCAGGCCCGAAGATCGCCTTCACCCCCGCCGCTTTCAGGAAATCGTAATCCTGCTGCGGGATCACGCCGCCGCAGATCACCAGAATCTCGCCCGCCCCGGCTGCGTTCAAGGCCTCGATCAGCTTCGGCGCCAGCGTCTTGTGCCCCGCCGCCTGGCTTGAGATGCCGATCACATGCACGTCGTTGTCGATCGCATCCTGCGCCGCCTCCTCGGGCGTCTGAAAGAGCGGACCCACATCGACATCAAAGCCGATATCGGCAAAGGCGGTGGCGATGACCTTGGCCCCCCGGTCGTGGCCGTCCTGCCCCATCTTCACCACCAGCATGCGGGGGCGGCGACCCTCCTCCTCGGCAAAGGCTTCGACATCGCGCTGGATCGCCTCGAACCCCGCATCGCCCTCGTAAGCCGCCCCGTAAACCCCGGCGAGGGTCTTGACCTCGGCCCGATGCCGCCCGAACACGGCTTCCATCGCCAGGCTGATCTCGCCCACGGTGGCCCGCGCGCGGGCAGCGTCAACCGCCGCGTCCAGAAGGTTGCCGCCGTCCCTGGCGCGGCGGGTCAGTTCGGCCAGCGTCGCCGCAACCCGCGCCGGATCACGGGCCGCGCGGATCGCCACCAGTTTCGCCACCTGCGCCGCACGCACCGCGACGTTGTCGATGTCGCGGATGTCGATCGCCGCCTGCCGCTTGGCCGCCGATTCCTCGATCCGCAGCTTCGGCATGCCCGATGCAACGGCCCTGGTCATGCCGCCCATCGCCTCCACTTCTTCCATCAGCACCCAGGCTTCCTTTGCCATCTGGTCGGTCAGGCTTTCGACATAGTAGGACCCGGCCAGCGGGTAGATCACCCGGGTGACGCCGGTTTCTTCCTGCAAGATCAACTGGGTATTCCGCGCAATCCGGGCGGCAAAGTCCGACGGCAGGGCAATCGCCTCATCCAGCGCGTTGGTGTGCAGGGATTGCGTGCCCCCAAGGACCGCCGCCATCGCCTCATACGCGGTGCGGACGACGTTGTTCCACGGGTCCTGCTCCTGCAACGACACGCCCGAGGTCTGGCAATGCGTCCGCAGCATCAGGCTGGCCGGTTTCTGCGCGCCAAACCCGGCCATGATCCGGTGCCACAGAAGACGCGCGGCCCGCAACTTCGCCGTCTCCATGAAGAAATTCATCCCGATGGCGAAGAAGAAACTCAGCCGCCCGGCGAAATCATCCACATCCATCCCGCGCGCGATGGCGGTTTTCACATATTCGCGCCCATCGGCCAGGGTGAAGGCCAGCTCCTGCACCAGGTTCGCCCCGGCTTCCTGCATGTGGTAGCCGGAAATGCTGATCGAATTGAACTTCGGCATCTCTGCCGCCGTATACTCGATGATATCCGCCACGATCCGCATCGAGGGGTCGGGCGGATAGATATAGGTGTTCCGCACCATGAACTCTTTCAGGATGTCGTTCTGGATCGTCCCCGACAGCGCCGCGCGGGGCACGCCCTGTTCTTCCCCCGCCACGATGAAACTGGCAAGAACCGGGATCACCGCGCCATTCATCGTCATGGAAACGCTGATCTTTTCCAAAGGGATGCCGTCGAAGAGAAGCTTCATGTCCTCGACCGAGTCGATCGCGACCCCGGCCTTGCCCACATCGCCGATCACCCGGGGATGATCGCTGTCATAGCCCCGGTGCGTGGCAAGATCGAAGGCCACCGACACGCCCTGCTGGCCGGAGGCGAGCGCATTGCGGTAAAACGCGTTCGACGCCTCGGCGGTGGAAAACCCGGCGTATTGCCGGATGGTCCAGGGCCTGCCGGCATACATCGTCGCCCGCACGCCCCGGGTGAAGGGCGCAAGTCCGGGCAGGCTGTCAAGATGCGTCAGCCCGGCGGTATCGGCGGCGGTGTAAAGCGGCTTGACCGCAATCCCCTCCAGCGTAGCCCAGGTCAGGCTCTCTGGCCCCGCCCCTTTCAGGTCCTTGGCAACCAGCGCTTCCCAGGCTTTCAGATCGTCGCTCATGCTCACTCCTGTCCGATGCGGTGCATCGTCGCTTTTGCATTTCCCCCGCCGCACCTATATCGAGGTCGAAGCGAGGTCCGATGAAATTTCTGCACACAATCCTGTTTGCCACCCTGCTGGCGGCTCCGGCCATGGCCGAGGGTGTCGGCCCCTTTGCCGCGGCTGAGGTGGTCCGCGCCGATCAACTTTACCTGAAGCGGCCGCTGGTGGTCTTTGCCGATTCGCCCAACGATCCGAACTTCATCCGCCAGATGGAGCTTCTGGCCGAGGGGTATCCGCAACTTGACGAACGCGACGTGGTCGTGGTGACCGACACCGACCCCGACGCCCGCAGCGAATGGCGGCTGGACCTGCGCCCGCGCGGCTTTTCGCTGGTGATCGTCGACAAGGACTTGAACCCGGTGATCCGCAAACCCAGCCCCTGGACCGTCCGCGAAATTACCGCTGCCATCGACAAACTGCCCACCCGGCGGCAAGAGGTGCTGGAGCGGAACCCGGCGGGGCGGTAGCGGCCATTTGCAATTTCTTGCGAAATTCCCTATATGTGGGTGCAGCAGTCTGGAGACCAGGATGAACCGCGACGACACTTTCAACCCTCCCCCGCCGGGACGGAACGGTCCGGACCCGGTGTATTGAAGATTTCGGCGCGTTTGGTGGCAGATGTGTCGCCAAGCGACGCCAACGCCTCGAGGCCGTAGCGGACCAGGGTTCGATCCATTTCTATGTAGGTCTTGAACAGATTCAGTTTTCGTTGTGGGTTGAGCGACTTGAATTCTTCTGACCGCAGGTCCCGGATGAATTGCGCCACCCGGTCAGACAGGGTGTAATAGCGGATGACGTTTTCGATCTGCTGCTTGTCCAGCACCTCGATCCGGCCGAGAACCTCGGAATAGACCCGATCTGGTGTGCGAAGCGGCAGAAACGGCAGGAAGCGCGGCACCTTGCGCAGCGATTCGCCGGTGGCGGCAAGGGCTGTGTCCCAGTTGAACGTCTCGAATTCGCGGACATGCGCATCGATCTCGGCGCGCAGGGCGCGACAGAGGTCCGATTTCCGTTCCGCCCGCAGCTGGTTTTCCGCATCACGCCCGACCGCCGCGTTGTAAAGCAGGCCGAACAAGGCAAACGCGGCAATCAGCAGGCCTGCTATCAACTCGTTGTTGGTCTCACGCGCCAGCGACAGACCCCAAAGCGCCGCCGCAGCCAGAAGCAGCAGCAAGACGATGGGCAGATCATAGCGCGCGTTCGGCCCGCGCCCGACGGCCAGCGCCCGATCGACGCAGAACGCGGCAACCGCCAGTCCGATGACGATCGGCCAGAAGTGTTCCATCGCTCATTCAAACTCCAGGATCACATCATCCACCCGCAGGCTGGCCCCCTCGGCGGCCCTGACCGCCTTGACCGTGCCGCGACGTTCGGCCCTGAGGATGTTTTCCATCTTCATCGCCTCGACCGTGGCAAGGGCCTGGCCTTCCTCTACCTCGTCGCCGACGCCGACATTGATCCTGACCACCAGCCCCGGCATCGGGCAAAGGAGGTATTTCGAGGTATCGGGCAGCGCCTTTTCCAGCATCAACCCCGCCAACTCCTTCTGCCGGGGGGTCTGGACATGGACCTTCAGGTCCGCGCCGCGCAGCCGCATGCGGAAGCCCATCGGGATCTTGGCCGTCTTGATCGCAAGCACGGCACCATCCACGTCGACCCGGGCCAACGGTTGCCCGGGCCTCCAGGCACTTTCGACCCGGCAGGCCGTGCCATCGGCAAAGGTCACGGTCGCGCCGTTCGGGTCGGCCGAAATCGTTACCCTGTGGGTCTGCCCCTGCAGGCTGACGACCCAGTCATCCCCGACCCGGCGGGTGTGGTTGTCCATCGTGCCGGATATCCGGGTGCGGCGAATCTCGGCGACACGGTTCATCGCGGCGGCAGCGGCGGCAAGCTGGCGCAGGGTGGCGTCATCAAGGGTCGCGCCCTGAAAGCCCTGGCCGTATTCCTCGGCGATGAAGGCGGTGGTGATATTGCCGCTTTCGAACCTTGGGTGGTCCATCACGGCGGAACAGAACGGCAGATTGTGCCCGATCCCTTCAACTTCGAACAAATCGAGCGCCAGGCGCATCTCCTGGATCGCCGCCAACCGGGTCGGCGCCCAGGTGCAGAGCTTGGCGATCATCGGGTCGTAGAACATGCTGATCTCGCCGCCTTCATGGACGCCGGTGTCGTTGCGGACGATCCCGCCGCGCGGCGTTGGCCCCTCGGCCGGGGGGCGGTAGCGGGTGAGGCGACCGATGGAGGGCAGGAAGTTCCGATAGGGGTCTTCGGCATAGAGACGGCTTTCGATTGCCCAGCCGTTGATCTTCAGATCCTCCTGGCCGAAAGGCAGCGCCTCGCCATTGGCCACGCGGATCATCTGTTCCACCAGATC
>NCDS01000024.1 GCA_002280315.1 Rhodobacterales bacterium 32-66-7
CTTCCACTTCTGGACCTGGGGGCGCTTTCCGCTGCGGGACCGGACGGTCTGCTTCTACGACGCCACCCGGGCCGACGGGTCGGTCCTGGCCCTGGGGGTCGAGGTCGACCGGCAGGGCGAGGTCCGCGAGATCGAGCCGCCCCCCCTGACCCCCTTCCCGCGCAGCGGCTGGCGGGTCCGGCGCGAGACCCGGGCAGATCCGGGCCATGCGCCCCGCCAGGTCATGAGCCTGCTCGACGCCCCCTTCTATTCCCGCGCGCTGGTCGAGACCCGGATCGGGGGCGAGACCTCGGTCGGGGTCCATGAGGCGCTGGACCTGACCCGCTATGCCCGGCCCTGGCTGAAGCCGATGATCGCCTTCCGGGTCCCGCGCCGGGCGGGGTGGCGGTTCTAGGGGGCGCTGTCCACGGTGGACAAAATCGCATTGCTTCACGACATCAATAGCTTACTGAGTTTGATTCAGGATTTGTTAAGCTCCTGCCGACCCGCCTGCCGGTGCCGCCCGTAGGCCCGTCGCGGGCTTTGTTGATCCGCTGAACGACATGTCCCCAGGCGCGGCTTGCCCTGTTGCAGGACGGCATTTGCCCGCAAGGCCAGACCGCACACGGCCGAACCTCACTGAACCGGCCAGTGGTCCGCCCGTTAGCAGCGCGAGGGTCCTGCGCTCCAAGCCACGGCAGGCGCCAGGTATTGCGGAAGGATGGTGGGCGGTGAGGGACTCGAACCCCCGACATTCTCGGTGTAAACGAGACGCTCTACCAACTGAGCTAACCGCCCCTGAGGCCGCCTCTTAGCGCGCCTGTCCGTGGCTGGCAAGCCCCGCCGCACAGTGTGAAAGCCAGCGCGAGCCTTGGCGAAGGGCCGGTAAGCCTTTGTGCCGCCAGTTCGGTTTTTTCGGGCCGGCCACCGACCGGACGGAGCACTCCCCCCTTGCCCTTTAATCCCCGGACACCTAAGCCCGCCGCACTGCAAGACCGCTGCGCAAGGATCCGATCCGCATGACCGAAAGAACCGCCCTTGTCACCGGGGCCTCGCGCGGGCTGGGTGCCGCGATGGCCGAAGAGCTGGCCCTGCGCGGCTGGCATGTGGTAGCCGTCGCCCGGACGGTCGGCGGGCTCGAGGATCTCGATGACCGGGTGAAGCGCGCGGCCTTGCCGGGCGCCGGGGCGCTGACCCTGGCCCCGATGGACGTGACAGCAGACGATGCCATGCGGCATCTTTGCCGGTCCGTCTATGACCGCTGGGGCGGGCTTCGGCTTTGGGTCCATGCGGCGGTGCATGCAGCCCCCCTCGCGCCCGCAGGCTCGCTGGACCAGAAGGATTGGGAGAAGTCGATCGCCACCAACATCCGCGCCACGGGCATCCTGATCCCGCTGGTCGAGCCGCTGTTGCGCGCCCAGGACGGCACAGCCCTGTTCTTCGACGACCCCATGGCGGGAAAGCCGTTCTTCGGGGCCTATGGTGCCACCAAGGCCGCGCAGATCGCGCTGGCGCAAAGCTGGCAGGCCGAGACGGCACGCCACGGCCCGCGGGTCGTCATCGCAACGCCCCAAGGCATGCCCACCGCGACCCGCGCGCGGTTTCACCCCGGCGAGGACCGCCGCAAACTTGCCGATGTGCCGTCCGAGGCGGCACGAATTCTCGACAGTCTTTAGGGCCCGGACCAAATTCCTTCGAAGGAATTTGCAAAACTTTTCGAAAAGTTTTGTGTCCTACCCCGCAAGCGCCACGCGGATCGCCGACCACAGCACCTCCACCGGTTCGATCCCGACCGAAAGGCGGATGAAGCCTTCCGCCACCCCGTCGCCCCAGCGCGCCCGACGCTCTCCGGCACTATGGGTGCCGCCGAAGCTGGTCGATTGTTCGATCAGCGCGCAGCGGGCCAGAAACGCCTCGGCCGCGCTGGCATCGGCTAGCTCGAACCCGATCAGAAAGCCGCCGTTTGCCATCTGACCGCCCACCGCCCAATGCGACGGGTCGCCGCGCAGGCCCGGATACCGCAGCTTCCGCACCTGAGGTGCCGCTGCCAGCCGATCGGCAAGGATGGCGGCCGAGGTGCACATCCGCTCCAGCCGCACCTCAAGCGTCTCGATGCCGCGATGGGCGAGGAAGGCCTCGAACGGGCCGGGGATCGACCCCGACATCCGCCGCCAGTCCCGCACCCGGGCCATCAGGCCTGCATCGCGCCCGGCGACATGGCCGAAGAGCACGTCGGAATGCCCGGCGGGGGCCTTGGTATCGGCGGCCACCACCAGATCCGCGCCAAGATCGAGCGGGCGCTGCAAGAGCGGCGTCATCGTGGTGTTGTCGGCGATGACCCGTGCCCCGGCCTTTTGCGCGCGGGCGGCGACAGCGGCGATATCCACCGCATCAAGCCCGGGGTTGGAGGGTGTCTCAACATAGACCACCGCCGCACCGGAGAAATCCTCGGTCGCATAGCTGGCGGTCGGGATCGCCTGCACCTCGATCCCCAGGGGCCTCAGAAAGCCGTCGGACAGAACGCGCGTGACATAATAGCCGTCCGAGGGGATCACCAGCCGGTCCCTGGTCTTCAGCGTCGCGAAAAGCGCGGCGGCGATGGCCGCCATGCCCGAAGGAAAGCTGACCGCCTCGGCATCCTCAAGGATCGAAAGCTGCGCCTCGACCGCGTCCCAGGTCGGGTTGCCGTTCCGGCCGTAGAACTGACCGCCGCTTTGCACCGAGGGGAGGTGAAAGGTGGCCGCGGCGACGATCGGCGGCACCA
This sequence comes from Rhodobacterales bacterium 32-66-7, assembly GCA_002280315.1. GTDB lineage: Bacteria > Pseudomonadota > Alphaproteobacteria > Rhodobacterales > Rhodobacteraceae > Tabrizicola. The sequence goes on from NCDS01000024.1 coordinate 2,744, forward strand.
CGGGGTCACCCTGCGCCAGCGCGGGTTTTCGGTGATGCAGAAGCTGCGCCATCCGGCGGGCGGTATCATCGGGCATGGTCATTCCAGCCGGGCCGGGAACCCTTCGGCGCGGAGATCCGTGCCAAGGAGATCTTCCAGAAGCTTGGCGATCATCGGCGATTGCGCCTCACCGCCATAGGCGGCTTTGGCCGCGATGTAGGTCTGCTGCGTGGCCGAGGCGAGGTCGAGGGGCACGCCGAACTCGCGTCCGAAGCCCAGCGCGAAGCCCAGGTCCTTCAGCGCCAGATCGATGTTGAAGGCGATATCGTAGGATCCGTTCAGGATCAGCGCGCCTTCCGTCTCGTGGACGAAGGAGTTGCCGGAGGAGGCCTGGATCGCATGCCAGCTTTGCGCAAGATCGAGGCCCCCACGTTTGGCCAGCATCAGCGCCTCGCCGCAGGCTTTCAGATGGATGAAGGCCAGCATGTTGGTGATGACCTTGATGATCGAGGATGACCCCAAGGGACCCATATGGAAGATCCGGTCGCCCATCGCCTGCATCGCTTTCAGGTGCAGGTCGTAAAGGTCGCGGTCCCCGCCCGCCAGCATGGTGATCTTGCCCTGATAGGCCAGATGGACTCCACCGGTGACCGGCAGTTCCATCATCCGCACGCCAGCCTCCGCCGCGACGGCGGCCAGGCGCAGCACCTCGTCCCGGCCAAGGGTCGACATCTCGACCCAGGACGCCCCCGCGCGCATCTGCGGCAGGATGTTGCGGAGCACCCGTTCGGACACGGCGGGCGAGGGCAGGCAGGTGATGACATGATCGACCGAGGCGGCCAGCTCCTCGGCGCCATTGGCCAGAACCGCGCCATTGGCCACCAAAGGTGCGGCCAGCGCCGGGTTCAGGTCATGGACCGTGACCTTGAACCCCGCCTTCAAGAGGCAACTCGCACAGGCCGCGCCAAGATTGCCAAGGCCGATATATCCGTAATGCATTCTGTCCCCGATCATTTGGAAGGCCCAGGATTTTTCGGCGAAAGATCCTGGGCCGGCGTCTCAGGCGCCGTGGCCGACGATGCCCTTGACCTCGCAGAAGTCATGGATGCCCCAATCGGCATATTCGCGGCCGTTGCCGGACTGCTTGTAGCCGCCGAACGGGGCAAAGGTGTCCCAGTCGGGGTAGTTGAGGTTGACGGTCCCGGCACGAAGCCTCCGGGCGACGGGGATCGCATCCTCTACCGGCCCGGCGATATAGGCGGCAAGGCCGTAAATGGTGTCGTTGGCCTGCTGGATGGCATCCTCGATGCTGTCATAGGGCTGGATCGCGAGGACCGGACCGAAGATCTCTTCCTTTGAGATCGTCATCGCGTTGACCACATCGCCAAAGACAGTAGGCCGCACGAACCAGCCCCGGTTGACGCCAACCGGGCGACCGACACCGCCGGTGACCAGCGTCGCCCCCTCATCGATCCCGGCCTGGATCAGCTTCTGCACCTTGTCGAACTGCATCTTCGACACCAGGGGGCCCATCACCGTCGCCTCATCCCGTGGATCGCCGATCCTGATCGCCTCGGCTGCTTCCTTCGCCACGGCCAGAGCCTCGGCCTGTTGCGAGCGGTGGACGAGCATCCGGGTCGGCGCGTCGCAGGACTGGCCGGTGTTCGACATCACGGCGGTGACGCCCGCCGCAACCGCCTCGGCGATGTTGGCGCCGGGCAGGATGATGTTGGGGGATTTCCCGCCCATTTCCTGCGCCACGCGCTTTGCTGTCGCAGCGGCGACGGCAGCGATCTGGGTCCCCGCGCGGGTCGATCCGGTGAAGGACACCATGTCCACCTCGGGATGCGTCGACATCCGCGCGCCGACCTCTGGCCCTGCCCCGTTCACCAGGTTGAAAACGCCCGGCGGCACGCCCGCGTCATGTAGCACTTGAGCAAAGAGCGTGCCGGACAGCGGTGCGATTTCCGACGGCTTCAAGACCATGGTGCAGCCCGCGATCAGCGCCGGGGCGACCTTGCAGGCGATCTGGTTCATCGGCCAGTTCCACGGCGTGATCAGCGAACAGACGCCAATCCCTTCGTAGAGGATCCGCGTCGAACCCCGGTTGTACTCCCAGACCATCTCTTCGGCGGCCTTGATCGTGGCCTCCATATGGACCTGGCCCGCCCAGGCCTGCGCGCCGCGTGCCCAGGTGATCGGCGCACCCATCTCGGTCGACATGGCTTGGGCGAAATCCTCGTAGCGCGCGTTGTAGACCTCAAGCACCCGCTTCATCAGCGCGATGCGGTCCTTGACCGGGGTGTAGGTCCAGCCGTCGAACGCAGCCCGCGCGGCGAGAATCGCGCGGTCGGCATCCTCAGGCGACCCCATCGCGACCTCGGTCACGATTTCCTCGGTCGCGGGGTTTTCGACCCCCATGCGATTTTTCGACAGCGGATCGACCCACTGGCCATTGATGTAGAATTTCAGCATGTTGGCGGGGATCATTGCGACCTCACTTGAAGTAGATGTTGAAGCGGGCGCGGACCATCGCGTCAATCTCGGGATCGACGCGGCAACCGGCCTTGGAAAGGATATCGTTCTTCCGGGCAATCGCCGTGTCAAGGAGCAACGGCTTTCCCGCCTCGTTCCATTCCTTGGGCGACATGCGGTTGCCGACCTTGGGGTAGATGTATTCGGTCTGCATCAGCTTCAGCGTCTGGTCTGACCCAAGGTAATGGCCGGGACCACCCAGACAAACCTCTTTCATCGCGTCGAGGGAGGTTGAGTCCGGCGTCACGTCGATCCCCCGCACCAGCCGCATGGTCTGGCCCAGAAGGTCATCGCCCAGCACCAGGCTTTCGAGGCAAAACCCCAGAAGCGAGGCATGCATCCCCACCGCCTCATAACACATGTTCAGCCCCGCGAGACCGGCGAGAGAGTTGGTGATCCCCTGCTCCCATCCCGCCTGCATGTCGGGGAGTTTGCTGTCGGAAATCCCCGAGGCCGCGCCGCCGGGCAGGTCATAGAACCGGTGCATCTGCGCGCAGCCCGCGGTCAGCAGGGCCTGCTCGGCGCTGCCCCCGGACATCGCCCCGGTGCGCAGGTCACTGACGAAGGGCCAGGTGCCGAAGATCGCCGGTGCGCCGGGTTTGATCGCGTTGACATAGACCACCCCGGCAAGGCATTCGGCCACCGCCTGCACAATGGTCAGCGCAATCGGCGCAGGCGCAGTCGCCCCGGCTTGGCCTGCGGACAAGAGGAGCATCGGCATGCCACGACGGATGCAATCCTCCATCGTGATGCAGCTTTCCTCGGCGAATTTCATCGGCGGGACGACGAAACAGTTGGAGTTCGACACGAAGGGCCGCTCCAGCCACTTCTCCTCACCCCCCGCCACCATGTGCAGCAGCTCGAAGCAGTCGGCGACGTGGCTGGGGTCGGAAAAGCTGGTGCCCACATGCTTCACGGTCCCCGCAAGGCAGCCGTAAAGGGTGTTGAGGTCCATCTCCCGATTATCCACCACATCGCGGCAGACCATGGTGCGCTGGTAGAAGTGGATGTTGTCGAGGTTATCCACCAGCCGCGCCGCGTCATAAAGGTCCTGCGCCGTCGACTCGCGATACTCCAGCGAGATCGGGTCGACGATATGCACCGCCGCCCCCGCCGTGCCGTAATGGACATTCGTGCCGCTCAGATGCAGGTCATGCTTCGGGTCGCGGGCATGAAGCGTGATGTTCCGCGCGGCGATGGCGAGCATGTCTTCCACCAGCGCGCGGGGAAACCGGATGCGGCCGTCATCGCCCGGGATCGCGCCCGCCTCGGTCAGAAGCTTCACGCCCGACGGCGGGGCTTGGCTAAGGCCGATCTGTTCCAGCGCGTCCAGTGCTGCGGCGTGAATCTGACCCACCGCCGCCTCGCTGAGCGGTTTGTATTGCCCGCCGGGCATCCCCGCGCGCACCGGTTTCACGTCATCGGCCAGGGGGGCGGCGCGCATCGCCACCCGCGCCTGCCTGCCACCCGACCGGCGCGAGCGGGCGGGTTCGCACACCTCGCCCAGGCGGTCGATGTCGGCCGTGTCCATCATGTCGTCGCTCATGCCCGCACCCGTTCTGATTTGGGGTCATGCATCGGCACCAGACTGGCGACCGCCGCATGACGTTGCCCTGCCACCTCGATCTCGTAGGTCGAGCCGAGGAGTTCTTCGTCCGTCCTGCCCTTGGCCGGGACATAGCCAAGCCCGATGGCCCCGCCAAGGAAATGGCCGTAGTTGCCGCTGGTGATCGGGCCGACAATGGTGCCGTCCCGCACGATCGCCTCATTGTGGAACAACAGCGGCTCCGGGTCCTTGAGCCTGAACTGGAGCATCTTGCGGTCCAGCCCCGCCTGTTCCCGGCGCAGCACCGCTTCACGCCCGATGAAGGCGGGCTTCTTGCGGCTGACGGTGAAGCCAAGGCCCGCGTCGAGCACATGATCCTCATCGGTGATGTCATGGCCCCAGTGGCGGTAGGCTTTCTCGATCCGGCAGGAGTCGAGGGTATGGAGGCCGCAGAGCTTGAGGTCGGGGTTCGCCTCCATCACCGCCTCGAACACATGCGCGGTCTGGTCGGCGGGGACGTAAAGCTCCCACCCAAGCTCGCCGACATAGGTCACGCGGTGGGCACGGGCGAGGCCGAGGCCGATCTCGATTTCCCTAGCGGTGCCAAAGGGATGGGCGGCGTTGCTGAAGTCGTTGGGCGAAACGCGCGACAACACCTTCCGCGCATCAGGCCCCATCACGCACAGAACAGATTCCGCCGCCGTCACATCGGTGATGACGGCGAAATCCTCGCCGACATGGGCGCGCATCCAGGCGAGGTTGCGTTGCAGGGTGGCACCGGGCACGACTGCCAGATAGGCGGTCTCCGACAGGCGGGTCACGGTAAGATCAGCCTCTATCCCCCCGCGATCATTGAGGAACATGGTATAGACGATCTTGCCCGGGGCCACGTCCATATCGGCCGAGGCGATGCGGTTGAGGTACGCACAGGCATCCCGGCCTTCGATCCGGACCTTGCCGAAGCTGGTCATGTCGAAAAGGCCCGCGCTTTGCCGCACCGCCATATGCTCGGCCTTCTGGTTCGAAAACCAGTTCTGCCGTTTCCAGCTGTAGCGATACTCAGCCTCCTGCCCATCATTGGCGAACCAGTTGGCGCGTTCCCAACCGGCAACCTCACCAAAGACAGCCCCACGCGCCTTCAGATGCTCATGGATCGGTGACCGCCGCACGCCCCGCGCGGTGGCCATCTGGCGGTAGGGGAAGTGGTCGGCATAGAGCAACCCAAGCGTCTCGGTCACCCGCTCCTTCAGGTAGCGGCGGTTCTTCTGGAACGGCTGGGCGCGGCGGATGTCGACCTCCCAGAGGTCGAAGGGCGGCTCGCCTTCGGTGATCCAATGCGCCAGCGCCTGCCCCGCCCCGCCCGAAGACACGATGCCGATGGAGTTGTAACCGGCGGCGATCCAGTAACCGCCAACCTCCGGCGCTTCGCCAAGGTAATAGCGGTCGTCAGGGGTAAAGCTTTCCGGGCCATTGAAGAAGGTGTGGATGCCTGCGGTCTGAAACAGCGGCATCCGGTTGGTCGCCAGTTCCAGGATGGGCATGAAGTGATCCCAATCTTCCGGCAGGGTGTCGAATTCGAAATCCTTGCGGATGCCCGCCATGCCCCAGGGCTTGGCGACGGGTTCAAACGCGCCAAGCATCATCTTCCCCGCGTCCTGCTTGTAGTACGCGCATTCGTCCGGCACCCGCAGGACCGGCTGGTTGAGGTCGATGCCAGCCACAGGTTCGGTGATCAGATAGAAATGCTCGCAGGCATGGAGGGGCAGCGTGACGCCGTTCTGCGCCGCAAGGTCGCGGCCCCACATCCCGCCGCAGTTCACCACCACATCGGCGGCGATGTGGCCGGGGCCGTCGGCGGTCTCGTAATCCACCCCGGTAACGCGGCCATTGGCCGTGGTGATGCGGGTGACGGTGGTCATCTCATGGATCTCTGCCCCCTTCATCCGCGCGCCCTTCGCCAAGGCCATCGCGATGTTGGCCGGGTCACATTGCCCGTCCAGCGGCAGGGCGACCGCCCCCACCACGCCGTCGATATTCAGATGCGGATACTTCGCCTTCGCCTCCAAGGGCGAAATCTCATGCACCTCCACATCGAAGATCCGCGCGACGGTCGCCTGGCGGAGAAGCTCCTCATGCCGCTCGGCCGTAAGGGCAACCGAGATGGAGCCGACCTGCTTCATCCCCGTCGCAACCCCCGTCTCCGCCTCCAGCCCCCGGTAAAGATCGGCGGAGTATTTCGCGAGGCGGGTCATGTTGGCAGACCCCCGCAACTGCCCGATCAGCCCCGCCGCATGCCATGTCGTGCCCGAGGTCAGCTTCCGGCGCTCCAGCAGCACCACATCCGTCCAGCCCGCCTTGGCGAGGTGGTAGGCCACCGAACAGCCCGAGATACCGCCGCCGATGATGACCGCACGCGCGCGGGAGGGGATCGTCATGGCAAAGGCTCCGCTGGGACAAGGACAAGTTTGCCGGGGTAGCGCCCGGCGGCAAGATCGGCCTGCGCCTGGGCAATGTCGCGCATCGGGTAGGTTTTCGACACCACCGGCCGGATGCGGGCGGTGTTGATGATGGTGACAAGGCCTGCGAACACCTCACGGGGCTGGTTCGTGCAACCCAGAAGCGTAAGGTCGTTAAGATAGACGGTGCGCAGATCGCCCGTGACCATCGGCCCGGCGACCGCCCCGCTGGTGGCATACCGCCCGCCGGGGCGCAGCGCCTCAAGCCGGGTCTGGAAGCCGTCGCCGCCCACCACATCGATCACCACATCGAACGCGCGGGCCTTGGGCGGGAGGGCGCGGTCCAGGACAGTGGCACCCGCCGCGCGGACCGCCTGCGATTTCGGCAGGCTGCACTGCCCGGTCACCTCGGCCCCGCGCAGCAGCGCAAGCTGCACCGCCGCAAGCCCGACCCCGCCCGAGGCACCGGTGACCAGCACCCGCTCTCCCACCGCGAGGTTGGAGCGTGAGATCAGGTTGAACGCCGTCCCATAGGCGCAGGGCATCGCCCCGATCTCGATATCCGTCAGGGGCGAGGCGCTGACATCATGCAGATAGCGCGCGGGCACCACGCAATATTGCGCAAAGGCGCCGTCAAACTCCGACCCGATCACCGCGATGGCCATCGGGTTCTCAGCCGTAGGCTCCGGCTGGCAGGTAGAGCAGATGACCCGCGCGCCAATCGCCACATCGTCCACGCCCGCGCCAAGGGCGATGACGCGCCCACAAAGATCGCCACCCTGGATGCGTGGAAACCCCATCGCCCCCGCCCAGCCCGCCTGCCGCCCCTCACCGCCATACCAGCCCTTGCGGGTGTTGATGTCGGTCATGTTGACCCCGGCGGCGAGGACCTTGACCAGAACCTCCCCCGCCCCCGGACGCGGCACCGGGATATCGTCGCGCCAGACCAGCATCTCCGGCCCGCCGTGGCCGACAAGCTGCACGCCCGACATGGTGGCGGGGACCCTCATGCGCGGATCCGTTCGTTCTTCGGGTCCCAAAGCGGGGCGTCGTCCCTGACCGTCGCCGGATAGCGCTGGCCGAAGATCTCCACCTCCACCGCCTGCCCGGCCACGTTGAGATCGCTCTTCAGAATCCCCAGCCCGATGCAGGCCCCCACCCGATGACCCCAGTCGCCGGAGGTGAGTTCGCCCACCACCTGACCCTTGTGCCAGATCGTCGCCATGTAAGGCGGGTCATGCGCCTCCGCCTCGATCACGAGGGTCGCGAAGCGCTTGGTGACGCCCCGCTGCTTTTCCGCCGCCAGCGCCTGCTTGCCCCGGAAGGCGGGCTTCGTCCAGTCAACGAACCGCTCCAACCCGCCTTGCAGAACGGTGTAATCGGTCGAGAGATCGCCTTTCCAGGTCCGGTAGCCCTTTTCCACCCGCAGGGAATTGAGCGCGAACATCCCGAAGGGTTTCAGCCCCAAGGGCGCACCCGCCGCCAGCACCGCATCCCAGACCGGCGGAGTGTCCGCGAGCCGCGTATGAATCTCCCATCCCAACTCGCCGGCAAAGGACACCCGCATCAGCCGCACCTCGCGCCCGGCGATACGGGCGGTCTGATGGGTCAGCCAGCCCTTGGCAAGGTCGGCATCGGTCCCGGTCGCGGAAAGCACCTCGCGCGCCTTGGGGCCGGTCAGGATCTGGCACGACCAGTCGGCGCTTTCGTCGGCAAGGGTCAAGCCGGGCGCCAGATGCCGCTCCAGCCAGCCCCGGTCATGCAGTTGCGCGGTGGAGGCGGTGATCAGAAGGATGTCATCCTCCCCCAGCCGCGCCACCGACATCTCGGTCACGATCCGGCCCTTGTCATCGGCGAAATATGCAAGACTCAGCCGCCCGACGGAGGGCAGCTTGCCGGTGACCTGTTCCAAGAGCCACTCCGCCGCCCCGGCCCCGGTCAAGCGGAACCGGCTGAACCCCGGAAGGTCCAGAATCCCGCAAGCATCCCGCACCGCCGCACATTCCGCCGCAACCGCGCCGAACCATGGCCCCTGTCGCGCCCAGGTCCGCTGCGCGCCCTCCGACACATCGTCACCGGGCCGCGCATACCAAAGCGCGCGTTCATAGCCGTTGTAAGGCCCGAACTGCCCACCCAAAGCCGAGGTCCGGTCATGCACCGCCGACAGCCGCTTCATCCGCCCCTCAGGCCAGACGTGGTGCGGCATGTGCATCGCGTATTCGTGGCCGTAGACTTCAAGGCCCTTCTTGACGCAATAGTCCTGATCCTCCCACCCGGTGAACCGGCGCGGGTCGCAGGACCACATGTCCCACTCGGTGGCCCCTTCGGTCATCCATTCGGCCAGCACCTTGCCCGCCCCCCCGGCCTGACAGATGCCGAAGGTGAAGACGCACGCCTCGAACGCGTTCGGCACGCCGGGCATCGGGCCGATGAGAGGGTTGCCATCGGGGGTATAGGGGATCGGGCCGTTGATAACCTTGGTCAGGGCGGCCTTCTCGAGCAAAGGCACCCGCGCCATCGCGTCGTTGATGTACCACTCCAGCCGCTCAAGATCGTCGGGGAAAAGCTGAAAGCTGAAATCCTCCGGCATCGGATCATCGGGGGTGGCCCAATGCGCCCGGCAGGGGTTCTCATAAGGGCCAAGGTTGAAGCCCATCTTCTCTTGCCGCAGGTAGTAGGAGCTGTCGACATCGCGAAGCAAAGGCAGCTTGTGGCCAACCGCTTTCGTCCATGCCTCCAGCTCCGGAATGGTGTCGAACAGAAGGTACTGGTGGCTCATCACCATCATCGGCACCCGGCGGCCGAACATCGCCCCCATCTGTGCCGCGTAATAGCCACCGGCGTTCACCACATACTCTGCCCGCACCTCGCCCTTCGGCGTGGACAGTATCCACTCCGTCCCGGTCCAGCGCGCGGCGGTGACCGGACAGAACCGCTCCACCTTCGCGCCCAGCTTCCGCGCGCCGGTGGCAAGCGCCTGCGTCAACTGCGCCGGATCGATGTCGCCATCATAGGGGTCGTAAAGCGCGCCGGTCAGGTCATGGCTTTCGACAAACGGATAGCGCGAGGTGATCTCGTCCGGCGACAGGATCTCGAGGTCCATCCCCTGATAGCGGCCCATGCCGACGACGCGCTTGAACTCAAAAAGCCGCTCGTCCGAATGCCCCAGCCGGACCGAGCCGGTGACATTGTAGTTCATCGGATACCCGACCGCCTCACCCAGTCCCCGGTACAAACCCGCCGAATAGCGCTGCATGTTCATGATCGACCAGGACGACGAGAACGTCGGCACGTTCCCCGCCGCATGCCAGGTCGACCCGGCAGTCAATTCGTTCTTTTCCAGCAGCAGGCAATCGGTCCAGCCGGCCTTGGCCAGATGGTAAAGACAGGACGCCCCGACCGCCCCGCCGCCGATGATGACCACCCGGGCCTGCGCAAACTC